>NZ_VPBV01000008.1:0-105238 GCF_013418545.1 Acinetobacter sp. YH12136 | reverse complement strand
CCTCCTAAAGAGCCGTTGAAGACTACGACGTTGATAGGTTGGATGTGGAAGCATAGCGATATGTGAAGCTGACCAATACTAATTGCTCGTGAGGCTTGACTATACAACACCCAAACAGTTGGGGTTGTATGCTCAATCGATTCAAATCCAATCAGTCAATTCAGACTGATCTTGATTTAGTTAACGCTAAACAATAAAATTCAGACCCAATACAGCCCAATCTGTTACAGATTCGGAAAACGCAGTGCATCACCATCGTGAATAAGACCAATGCAAGTCTCCGTAAACAGTTGTGCTGGCGACCATAGCAAGAGTGAACCACCTGATCCCTTCCCGAACTCAGAAGTGAAACCTCTTCGCGCTGATGGTAGTGTGGGGTTACCCATGTGAGAGTAAGTCATCGCCAGCTCATTATTCTAAACACCCTCAACTCACGTTGGGGGTGTTTTTTTATGGATAAAATAAAATGTTAAGAATAATAATCACATTTTAATTTTGTAAAAACAACATTAAATCCATAATTAATAAAAGGATTTAGACTAATGTTGAATTTTTATTTCCCTTGTTTTGTGTGAAAGTTACAAAATCTACTTGAATAGCAAAGTGGACATGGATGACTGATAAAAATGAAAGTCTTCACTGTAAAAAACGCTATTTGAGTTCACTGAAACACAGCTCACAGGAGGTGAGGAATGGCACATCAAGCAATTAACGTGAATGATGTCATTGATCACGCAAAATTCAAACCATTTCATTTTAATGTCGTGGCATGGTGTCTACTGATCATTTTATTTGATGGCTACGACTTGGCAATTAATGGCGTTGTTTTGCCATTATTGATGGATGAATGGGGCTTGAGTGCTGTTCAGGCGGGGATGCTCGCGAGTACTGCATTGGCAGGTATGATGTTTGGCGCGATGATTTTTGGTTCTTTGGCCGATAAAATTGGTCGTAAGAAAGTCATCATGATCTGTATCGTTCTGTTTAGTGGTTTAACCTTTGCAGGTGGCTTCGCCTCTAATCCAACTGAGTTTGCGATTTTACGTTTCTTGGCGGGTTTAGGCATTGGTGGTGTAATGCCAAACCTTGTGGCCTTAACTTCTGAATATGCACCTAAAACCATGCGTAGCACCTTAGTGACTACTATGTTTAGTGGTTATGCTGTAGGTGGTGTAATGGCAGCCTTACTTGGCTCATGGTTTACCCCAAGTTTTGGCTGGGAAATCATGTTCTTTATTGCAGGTATCCCATTGTTTTTATTGCCTGTGATTTGGAAATTCTTGCCAGAATCTTTAACCTTTATTGTCAAAGAAAATAAGCAAGATCAAGCCCGTCCAATCGTAGCGCGTTTAGCACCAGATTTAAAAATTACCGAAGACACCACTTTTGAATTGTATCAGGTTGGTGTGCCTGAAGCTGCTAACGTGGTGAGCTTGTTCAAACGCGGTCGTGCAGTGAATACTTTATTGTTCTGGTTAGCGTTCTTTACTTGTCTATTAACCATGTATGCACTCAGCAGCTGGTTGCCAAAACTGATGATGGCGGCAGGCTATTCTATGGACAACAGCTTAATGTTCATGATGGTGATGAACGTAGGTGCAGTCGTTGGTATCGTGGGTGGTGGTATTTTAGCAGACCGTTTCCACTTAAAACCTGTATTGATGTTCTTGGGAATCATGGGTGCATTGGTGATGAGCCTCATGGGCTTCCAATCTAATCAATTCTTACTTTACATCTTAGTATTCTTGGCGGGTGCAGCATCTATTGGTTCACAAATGTTGTTGTATAGCTATGTGGCACAATATTACCCACTTGCGGTACGCTCAACAGGTATTGGCTGGTCATCTGCCATTGGTCGTATGGGTGCGATTGTGGGTCCAATTTTAATTGGCGGCTTATTGGGTATGAATTTACCTGCACACTTCAACTTTATGGCAGTAGGTTTGCCAGTGTTGATCACTGCAATTGCGGTTGCCTTGATTATGAGTGAAGATGAAGCTGAGCAAATTAAAGCAGGCAAAGCAGTTGCTGCCAAAGCTTAAACTTGTAATGTGCTAAGTTCAAAAGTCCTCAACCTTGTTTGGGGACTTTTTGATTACGGGGTGTGTAAATAGAAAGTGATGATAGATAAAGTTATATACTCAAGACACAGATAAAAAGAAACCCCATCATCCTGACGGGGTTTCTTTGTATTTCGTGTTTAGGTATAACTCCTGTCGTACCTCACGATCCTGGTGCTCAAACCTATTATTGTTGTTTTCTGTTTGGGAAACATCCTGTCTCCTTATGCTTTAAAGAATACCGTAAGCTCAAAATACTGCCTAGCCTCATTTTGCTTCAGTGCATGTAAGCAAAAACTGACAAAGTGATGAATGATACTGACGCTGTTTTTGAGCAAACGATAAAATACCGAGCTTATTTTTGTCCATAAACAGGCGTATACTGATTGCGTGATTGGAGTAAATATGTCTGATTTAGCTGCAGCATCTCATGTTCAGTATGGTACTAAGCCGTTTAAAGCCATTCTTTTTTCGTTGTTTCTAGCGGGTTTCGCTTCTTTTTCGACCTTGTACTGTGTGCAACCGATGATGCCAATTTTGGCCGATTTTTTTACGGTTACACCAACCCAAAGTAGTTTCCCGCTGTCATTTTCTACTGTGGCTTTGGCGATAGGTTTGCTTTTCACAGGTTTTATTTCAGATCGTTTTGGGCGTAAACCTATTATGGTTTTGGCTTTTTTTTTAGCTGCCATTTTATTAATTCTGAGTGCCTTACTTCCAATCTGGTCATTCTTTTTAACCACACGAATTTTTATTGGCATTGCTGTGAGTGGTGTAGCTGCGGTCGCCATGACCTATATTGGTGAAGAAATTCGACAGCAAGATATTGGTTTTGCTATGGGGCTGTATATTTCGGGTACGGCCATTGGTGGCATGGGTGGACGTTTAATTGCTGGGGTCTTGGTCGATTTTATTTCTTGGCAAGCGGCAACCTTAATTATTGGTAGTTTGAACTTACTGATTGCAATCACCTTTTATATGTTACTGCCCGCATCGAAAAATTTTACAGCGTATCCGATTCGCTTCTCGCGGTTTAGAGATGCTTTTGTTGCCAATTTGGCAGACCGTAAATTAAGAATCCTGTTTTTACAGGGCTTTTTGCTGATGGGCTGTTTCGTTAGTATTTTCAATTACATTAGCTATTATTTATTGGCTAAACCATTTGAGCTTTCTCAAGTTTGGATTGGGGTAATTTCAATTGCCTATTTGGCGGGTATTTACAGTTCACCACGCGCAGCAAGCTGGGGCAATCGTATTGGACGTGAACGTGTGTTGCCTATGGTGATTGTCCTAATGTTGATCGCATTATGGTTGATGTCGATTGCACATTTAGCCGTCGTATTGGCTGCATTGGTGCTATTTACCTTTGCTTTTTTTGCCGCACATTCTACTGCCAGTAGTTGGGTGTCGATTCAAGCACTGCAGTATCGTGCAGTGGGATCATCATTATATTTATTTAGCTACTACATGGGTTCAAGTTTGCTCGGCAGTGGTAGCGGATTGATTTGGGAACAATGGGGATGGTCTGGTCTGACATGGGTGATGACTGCAGTCTTGGGTGTGGCGCTTTATGGTGCGTGGCGTTTAAAGATTAAACCAACAGCGCTGCGATAAGCATTCAGGATTATTGCTTTAGGCTTATCCCTTTATGCTTTTCTTATTCAGATACCAACTTAGGATATAAAAATAGTTTGCTGATTTTGTGTGTTTTTTAATCAAGCAAGATGAATGGAATTCATGCTAAAATAGTCGGCTTTCATCTTTGATCGACTTTTGATCTTCCACTTCCCAGCCGAGAATTGCCAGCCATGTCTACTGCTTATACTGCTCAGACCGCACCCAAAGCGTTGTTTGATTACGACAAATATTGGGCGTCATGTTTTGAGCCTGCGCCATTTTTGCCGATGTCACGCGAAGAAATGGATCAGCTCGGTTGGGATGCCTGTGATTTTATTCTAGTTTGTGGTGATGCTTATATTGATCATCCATCTTTTGTATCGGGCGTGATTGGTCGTGTGCTTGAGGCACAGGGCTTTCGTGTCGGGATCATCGCCCAGCCAGACTGGACCAATGTGGAGTCTTTTCGGGTTTTAGGGAAGCCGACCATTGCTTGGGGTGTCACCGCGGGCAATATGGACTCGATGATCAACCGCTATACCGCAGACCGTAAAATCCGTTCTGATGATGCTTATTCGCCAGACAATCAGCCGAATAAACGTCCTGACCGTGCAGCTACGGTGTACTGTCAGCGTTGTCGTGAAGCCTTTCCAGATGTGCCTGTTTTACTGGGCGGGATTGAAGGCTCGCTACGTCGTATTGCGCATTATGACTATTGGTCGGACAAAGTTCGTCGCTCAATTTTAATGGATTCTAAAGCCGACTTATTGATGTACGGCAATGGCGAGCGTTCGATTATTGAAGTGATGCACCGTTTGGCCAAAGGTGAAAAAATCCACGAAATTACAGATGTACGTGGTACAGCATTTATTATCAATAAACATAACCGTGCGTCTAAAGCTCAATTTGTTGAAATTGCATCTAATGATGTAGACAGCGTAGGCCGCGTCGATCCAATCATCAACCCTTATGTGATGACCGAAGATTTAGACGGTTGTGAGATTGAAAAAGATAAGGGTAACAATCTTGCGCAATATCAAAATTTCCAGAAAGATCTGGTCAGCAATCCAATTGTGCGTGAAGGCGATCAGCTAGATGCGGATACTCAGATTGTTCAATTACAGCCTGCTTCTAAAGCAATTAAACACAAATTGCCGCCACGTGAATTGGCAGTGATTCGTTTACCCTCTTTTGAAGAGGTGGTGAATGATCCTGTGCTGTATGCGCATGCTAACCGTATTTTGCATTTAGAAACTAACCCGGGCAATGCGCGTGCTTTGGTGCAAAAGCATGGTGAACGTGATGTGTGGTTGAATGCACCGCCTATTCCGTTGACTACGGAAGAAATGGACTATGTATTCGATTTACCGTATGCACGTTTGCCGCATCCATCTTATGGCAATGCACGTTTCCCTGCTTTTGATATGATCAAGTTTTCGGTCAATATCATGCGTGGTTGTTTTGGTGGCTGTACTTTCTGTTCGATTACCGAACACGAAGGACGAATTATCCAAAACCGTTCTGAAGAATCCATTTTGCGTGAAGTGGAAAAAATTCGGGATACTGCGCCTGGCTTTACTGGCATTATTTCAGACTTGGGTGGCCCGACTGCAAATATGTACCGTTTGCATTGTAAAGACCCTGAAATTGAAAAGAATTGTCGTAAACCCTCTTGTGTATTCCCGGGCGTATGTCAAAACTTACATACCGATCATGCACCTTTAACCCAGTTATATCGTAAAGCGCGTGAACTGAAAGGTATTAAAAAAATTCTGATTGGTTCAGGTTTACGTTATGACTTGGCAGTGTTGAACCCTGAATATGTACGTGAATTGGTGACGCATCATGTGGGCGGTTATTTAAAAATTGCACCTGAGCATACCGAAAAAGGCCCATTATCTAAGATGATGAAACCAGGTATTGGTACGTATGACCGTTTTAAACAAATGTTTGATCGTTTCAGTAAAGAGGCGGGCAAAGAGCAATATCTGATTCCGTACTTTATTGCTGCGCACCCAGGAACGACCGATTACGACATGATGAATTTGGCGTTGTGGCTGAAAAAGAATGGTTTCCGTGCCGATCAGGTACAGACTTTCTATCCATCGCCAATGGCGACCGCTTCGACCATGTATTACACAGGTAAAAACCCACTGGCCAAAGTGGCGCGTTATACCGAAAATGTGGATATTGTCAAAGGCGAAAAACGTCGTCGTTTGCATAAAGCTTTCTTACGTTACCATGATCCAAACAACTGGCCGTTGTTGCGTGAAGCCTTAAAAGAAATGGGACGTGCAGATTTAATCGGGAACTCTAAACAGCACCTGATTCCAACCTATCAGCCGCAAGGCACAGATGGACAGTATCAAACGGCACGTAAGAAAAACTCGACTGTCGCGGGTGATTCACAAAAACGTACGGGGCAAAGTGGTAATCGTGCTCAGAACAGTAATCGTCCGAAGAAAGGGCAGATATTGACTCAGCACACAGGTTTGCCGCCACGTGAAACAGGTGAAAAACGTCCATTTTCACACAAAAAATCTAAGCCAAAATCGAAAGCTTAGTACTTGAAGTTAAGATCCATCAAAAGGCGCTGCAGCGCCTTTTTTGTTTGCTTTTCATTTCATCGGAATTGTCCGACAATCGAATCTGTTAAGCATTGCTTTGTTATTTTTTTGCATGCTATACAGTATTCGTATCTAATGATAAAAACACGCTTAGATGCTACAGCACTTAGACAAAAGGCAGGCTTGTGAAACAAAATTTCTGTTTCTATGATGGTTTTGTCAATGTTTCATGTAGTTTCTTAAATGGAACGTTTAAATATAAAAGCGTGTTATATACTGATTTGATGAAAAAATCGGCATGAAGCCGAAACAACTATAAAAAATGATTTTAAGGATTGAATTATGACCATTTATATTTTGATTGGGGTTTTGATACTGATTTTCTTTCTCTTGATGGCGGTTAAGGGCTTGGAAAATAGAGAAAAACCTCAGGACAGTGCACTAAAGCAACGTGCAATTTTTAACTTAAATGAACAGCTGACGTATACACGTTTGCAGGAAATTTTACCTCAACATATCATCTTGGCGCATGTGTCTTTTGATGCCTTGCTGACCACGAAATTTTCACGTACTCGACATAAATACCGCAATATGATGGCCGATTTTGTGGTGTTGGATGCCAATCATCAAGTTGTTGCAATTGTGGCTTTAGATGATTTGTTGATGTTGAAACGTAGCCGCAATGCACAATACCAAGATGAATTGCTGCGTTTGGCGGGTTATAAAGTGCTGCGTTATGAAGATGTGCCTGAATATCACGAATTACGCGAAGCTTTTGGGCAGTCATCGTCATCTTATGCAGATTTAGATGATTTGGATACTGCCTTAAAGAAGTATGATTTTTTAGCGCATTCTGTACGCCATAAAGTGAAGGTATTAGGCTAAACGCTTGCCGTTAAAGTCACTAGATAGACAATATGAATCAGCATGTCGCCATGACATGCTGATTTTTTTAATTGGCTGTGACTCTTGATTTAATCATGTCTATTTTACGTTGGGTTGCTATTCAGGTTTGACTGCAACCACAGTCATCTCAACCAAAACGTCAGGATGGTATAACTTGGCTTCTACGCAGGTACGCGGTAAAGCTTGTATATCTGCCACCCAAGCATCCCAAACTTGATTCATTGCGGCATAATCGCGCTCAATGTTTTTTAGAAAAATCATCACCGACATGATGTGACTTTTATCTGTACCCGCATCTGCCAGTAAACGATCAATCAGGGCAAGTGTTTATTGGGTTTGCCCCACAATATCTTGTTGTGTGTCTTCTGCCAGTTGCCCTGCCAAATGGACTAAATTTCCAGAAATTGCAATTTCAGAATAACGTTTTTGAATATGTAGACGTTGAACAGCCATTGGGTGTAATCCTCGCGCCAAGCGATTAGGTATAAAAAGCGTGAGGTATTATAGAGGCAGGCAAGCACGTGGAAAATATGCAGGCAGCAGTCTGCTTAAAATAAAAAGTAGTTGAATGGAAAATACGAGGAAAAGAGAGATGCGGTATTAAAGCGGCGAAGTGCCAAGCGCAGAGTTGTCCTGTAATCTTCGGATTTGATCGTCACGCCAATCACAGGACAAGTATGCCAAAAGTAATGGTGATTTTTGACATCTCAGCGTATGTACGGATAAATACATCGCGCGCATAGATTACTCTAAAAAGCACAACTGTGAAGGGTAAATTGTCTTATTTTTATTCTTTTGGCTGAAATTTATACAAAAGTTGGCTTTAGTATTCATCGGCAAGTATTGGCTAGGTATGTTTTATGTAGAGCGGGAAGTTTACCGCTTTAAAATCCGTGATATTTATGAGTTGTGATATTTACAGCAAAGATAGTTGTGCTTGCTCATCGGCAGGGCTGAGTTGATACAGACCGACCCCAATTAAACGGAATTGATCCTGTGCGGGAATATGCATTTCGTGAAGCAAAAGCTGCAGGACTTTTTCAAGATCATTTTTAGTTTCAAGAGGCTGTTTAAAACTTTTGCTATGTTGTAAGACCTGAAAATTTTTGAGTTTCAATTTGGCCGATACGCCACGTGCAACATATTGTTTTTTCACTAAACTGTGCCAAACCTGATCAATCAAGCTAGACCAGTAAGCTGCACATTCGGCTAAGTTTAAGTCATCATCAAAGGTGATTTCTTTGGAAATTTGCTGGCGCTCACGTTCTGCCTGCACAGGACGTTCATCAATCCCTTGGGCAAATAAAAACAGGCGTTTTCCATATTTGCCAAAATGATGAATCAACAGGTTTTCTTCAATGTGTTGCAAATCGCCCAAGGTATTTAAATTCAAGCTTTTTAATTTTTCCTGCGTGACTTTACCTACGCCTGGAATTTTCTTTAAGGGTAAGTCCTGAATAAACTGCTGCACTTGACTGGGTTTAATCACGCAAATGCCATTGGGTTTATGCCAGTCCGAAGCAATTTTGGCTAAAAATTTATTCGGTGCGACACCTGCCGAGGCCGTTAAACCTGTACTTTGAAAAATATCTGCCCGAATCCGCATTGCGACTTCAGTTGCACTTGGAATACCTTGTAAATTTTCGGTGACATCTAAATAAGCTTCATCTAAAGACAAGGGTTCAATAAGTGGTGTATAACGCTGAAAAATCTGATGAATTTGTGTGGAAACCTCACGATAGAGTGCAAAATTGGGTTCGAGTACCACCACCTGCGGGCAGCGTTTGCGGGCTTGTGCCATCGACATGGCAGAACGTAAACCAAACTCACGCGCAGGATAGGATGCCGCGGCAATCACAGCACGAGGATGATGCGAAGCAATCACCACAGGTAAATGCTGCAATTCAGGACGACTGTGCAGCTCAACAGAGGCATAAAAGGCATCCATATCAATATGAATGATTTTCCGCATGGCACAAACTAGATGAAGCGTTTAGATTTCAACAGTATCGCATGTTTAGGAAGTCGGTTGTAGCATCGGAGCAAGCGGATAAGGCGTGTTGCTATTCAGCAAAATCACCTGTGTCGATTGCTGTTCTGCATAGTCGATCAAACGCTGTAAACTCCGTGGGCTATGGTCGGCAATGCGGGGCAAAAACTCTAAAGGGCGCGCTAAAGGCTGGAAAAAATTATCCCAATGAATTGGAATCACGACACGAGGGCGCAACGTTTCCACAGTTTCATCTAAATAATGCTGTTGAAAAGCAACCGATTGTTTAGAGAGCTGTGCAATCCCTAAAAATAAAGTATCTACCTGCAAGTGTTGTAATTGTTTAGAAATCGCGCCTGTACTGGCTTTGACTAAAATGTTCTGTTCAGGATGCTGAATGTAATAATCAAAACTGCCGCCTTCTTTAAATTCATAAAAACGGGCAGGTAAGGACAATGGTTGTTGAATTTGTTCACCTAAATCATTATTCACAGCGGTGGCAGGGGTATGCTGTGATGGAATAGCCGTAATCTTAAACTTTCCAATCTGTATTGGTTGGGCAGGATTGACAAGGCTTAATCGAGATTCAGGAATTGCGGCACCACGGGCAATGTTCAAACTACTTTCTGAACCGATGATTTGACTGTGTTTGAGTTGCTGCGCCAAAAATGGCAAATCTAGCGTGTGATCATAATGCGAATGGGTGATCAAAATCGCACGTGTGCGTTGTAATTGATGCTGTTGAATCAACTTGTGCAATAAGGCTGGTTGGCTGTCTAACTTGTTCCACATGACTTGTGCAAGAGAGGGGCGACTAAAAAATCCATCAATCAGAATTTGGTTTTCACCATCATCAAACAATAGGGTAGATACGCCAAAATAATGTACTTTTAAGTTGGCATTTGCGGTTTTTGTTGAATATTGCCATGCGGAAAATTGTTCTAGTTTGCCTGCGGGTTGTAATAGGTAAAGCAGTGCGAATCCTGCACAAATGCTGAGCGTAAGAGCAGCCCAAAGCAGCCCTTTCATAATTTTCATGACGGTACTTTTTTATTGTGATGCAGCTATCTTGTTATTTTTTCTGGTTCGGTTCAAGTCTTGTGGGTTGAATTGCGTTGTCTGTTAAAAAATGCTGCCATTGTTTGGTATTGCCATAAAAAACATTTAGGTCGACTGGGGTGTGAATACCTTTTATTTGACCCTGATTGGTATGTTGCCAAAATAACCATTTTGGCTGACCTGCCAGTTGTGGTTTACCCTGATATTCTCTGACCCAAAGGGGTGTTTGCTTAAAGCTTTCAGTTAATACCATATTGTAAAAGGCTTTAGATACATAAAAAATCGGTTGTTTTTCATAATGTTGATATAGCGCATCATGCATGATTTGAATTTGGTGCAGTAACTGTTCTTTGCTATAGGTATTGATGCAGTTGCTGTCATACTCCAAGTCAATTACAGGTGGCAAACTGTCGGATTTTTTTGGAACAGTCGCAATAAAGTTTTCTGCCTGAATTGCTCCATCACGGCATAAGCGATAAAAATGATAGGCGCCGACCAAAAAGCCATGTTCACGGGCTTTGAGCCAGTTATCCTGAAATTTACGGTCTTTAAAATCGCCCCCTTCGGTGGCTTTTAAATAGACAAAGGCATATTTTTGTGGGGAAATTTTATGCCACTGAACATCGCCTTGATGATGTGACACGTCAAATCCTTGAATCGGATATTCTTCGGTTGCCGAAGGTTGTTGGCGCAACACACCCAAATACAATAAAATCGCCAAAACAGCACTGCCAAGCATCGCAATGGTCATACGATAGTGCGGTGTAAAAGCTGAGTTTTTAGCTTGATTGGACGGTTTGCGCATGTTGAAAAAGCTTCGCGGAGCAAAGTCATATCATAACGTGCAGTGCGGTGTAGCACCATGCGCTTTCGGTAATGGCGTTTTAAACAGCCGTGTGTTTGGGGATATTCCAAAACACTAAAAATGCCAAAATATTTAATACACCCAAACAAATTAAAGTGGCATGAAAGGCACTGACTAACTGTCCTGCGCCGTAATAGGCACTAAACATATTCACCAAAGTACCTGCCAATGCCACGCCAATACTCATCGACAGCATCATAATCATGGATAAAAAACTATTGCCGCTGCTGGCATCTTGTTGAGGTAAATCTTTGAGTGTAAAGGTATTCATACCCACAAACTGCAATGAATTAAGCATCCCAAATATAAAAAAATGCAAGGCACGTAACCAAGTCGCAGTTTCAGCAGTGGTCAGCGCAAAACTAGCAATACACGCCCCGACCAATAACGTATTGGTCAGTAAAAACTGCCGATAGCCAAAACGTTGAATTAAAGGCCGAATAATTGGTTTAGATACCAAAGAACCAAGCACAGTTGGAATCATCATCAAACCTGTGATAAATGGTTCAAAACCAAAAGCCACCTGCAGCATGATTGGCATGATAAAAGGCATGGCATTGCCCCCGAAGCGGGCAAAAAAGTTACCTAAAATACCAATCGCATATAAGCGATTTTTAAATAAATCACTGCGAAATAAGGCATTTTGATGGGTGTGAGCATGGCGAGCATAGCATGCTGCAGCAATACCACCAGCCAAGATTAACGCAAAATTCCAAAGCAGGTTATATTGTGGATTGGCAAAATTTTCGATGCCTAAAGATAAGCCCGCCATCGCCAAAACTAATAGGATAAACCCGAGAAAATCAAAGTTTTTAACTTCAGTTTCAGTCACATTTGGCATGGCTTTGATACAAATCCAACAGCCCAAGATGCCCATAGGAATGTTGATCAGGAAAATCCAGTGCCACGTGGCGACTTCGACCAACCAGCCACCCAGAGTTGGGCCAATTAAGGGGCCAATCAACCCTGCCAGACTCATCAGGCTCATGGCAGATAAAAACTGGGTACGTGGAATGATTTTTAACATCGCCAAGCGCCCGACAGGCAAGAGCAATGCGCCACCAATACCTTGAATCACCCGATAAAACAGTAATTCATTCAGACTCGCCGCAGCGGCACAACCCAAAGAGGCAAGGGTAAAAATGATAATCGCTGCAAAATAGGTATTGCGTACCCCAAAACGATCTGCCAACCATCCACTTAATGGAATACACGCTGCCACCGAGAGCACATACGCCACCACAACACTGTGCATCCGCAGCGGGTCTTCCTGCAGGCTATTCGCCATTGCAGGGATTGCTGTATTCACAATGGTGGTGTCGAGCGCCTGCATAAAAAAGCCAATTGAAACCAGAAATACCAAAAGTCGGTATTCAGGATGCAGGGCTTGATGGGTCGGTGTTTGGTTCATAACTCGGCAAAATGGGCATTTGGTCTAGTTTAAACCATTTTGCAATCTAACGGACTGCATCTGTAAAAACATGAAAAGTGTTCGAAAATTCAAGAAAATGCCATGAAATTGTCATTTATTTATCACCGATTATTCACTTTGAGTTTGTAAGTTGGGTGCATTTAGAAAAATGATGAGTAATTTATGAAAACGCAAATTTCTGCATTAATGTTGGCTTTATTGTCTGTGGGGATGGTGGGATGTAATGATAATAATGATCCTATCCCTGTAAAAGAAGAAGTGGTAGAAGCAACACCAACAACAATTAGTTTGGAGCGTTTAGGGGAATACGATGCACAAGTTTTTGGTGCGAGTGCTGCGGAAATTCCTGCTTATGATGCCCAAAGCAAACGCTTATTTGTTGTCAATGCGAAAAGTGGTGTGGTCGATGTACTGGATTTAAGCAACCCAAGTAAACCTGTTAAGCTGAATAGCTTGGATGCCAAGACTTATTTGGCGAATTCTGAAGTTAATAGTGTTGCGGTACATCAAGGTATTGTCGCTTTAGCCGTTCAGGCAACCCCTAAAACGGATAAAGGCATCGTGGCATTCTTTAAAGCCAAAGACCTGAGCTTTATCAGCAAAGTTGAAGTCGGTGCATTGCCTGATATGTTGACTTTTACCCCAGATGGTAAAAAAGTTTTGGTTGCCAATGAAGGTGAGCCAAATGAAGGCTATGCGATTGATCCAGAAGGTTCGATCAGTATTATTAATCTGACTGATATTAACAAGCCTACTGTAAAAACTGCAGATTTTCAGGCATGGAATACACGTAAGCAGGAATTGCTGGATGCGGGCGTGCGTATTTTTGGGCCAAATGCGACTGTCGCACAAGATTTAGAGCCTGAATATATTGCGGTGAGTGACGATGGTAAAACTGCTTGGGCAAGTCTACAAGAAAACAATGCTATTGCTGTGATTGATTTGATTCAAGACCAAGTGGTCGATATTTTCCCATTGGGTTATAAAAACTTTGGCTTAGCTGCAAATGCTTTAGATGCAGGTGATCGTGATTGTGTTGTTGGTAAGCAAGACTATAACGGTAAAACGATTACAGCCTGTGCTAAAAATGAGGGGATGATTAATATTCAAGCTTGGCCAGGCTTATATGGCATGTATATGCCAGATGCAATTGCGCAATATCAAGCCAATGGACAAAGCTACTTGGTCACTGCCAATGAAGGTGATGCGCGTGAATGGTTGGTTGATGAAGACTTATATTTTGGTACGGATGAAATAACTCAGGGTTATGCAGAAGAAATTCGTGTTAAACACTTATTCAATAATAAAGGCTTCAGTACCATGGGCGATTATGCAGCGCATTTACGTCTATTAAAGTCAGGGGTTAAAGGCGCAAAGCTTGATTCAAACGTATTTAAAGCATGTACCACTACAGATGCCAATGAAGTTTGTGCAGATAATTTAATTAAAGATTCACAATTGGGTCGTTTGACGATTACTTGGACGCAAGGTTACAAGAAAGATACAAATGGTGAGCCTGTGCTAGACAGCGATGGTTTCATGACCTATGACAAATTATATGTTTATGGTGGTCGCTCGTTCAGTATTGTAGATCCTAAAACCAAGAAAATTGTTTGGGACTCAAAAAATGACTTTGAACGTAAAGCTGCTAAATTATTTCCAGAATACTTTAATACCAATCATGAAAAATTAAGTGCAGATGATCGTAGTGACAATAAAGGTCCTGAGCCGGAAGGCATCGCTTTAGGTAAAATTGGTCAAAAAACCTATGCCTTCATTGGGTTGGAGCGTATGGGTGGCATTATGGTGTACGACATTACCCAACCGACTCAAGCATCATTTGTTGAGTATTTTAATGATCGTAAGTTTGGTGAAACCCATACATCGTTCGATGCAGAAGGTAATGCGGTTACAGTTGAAAATTCAAATCTCGGCCCTGAAGGTTTAATCTTTATTGCAGCCAAAGACTCACCTAACGGCAAGCCACTTTTGGTTGTGGGTAATGAAGTCAGCGGAACTACTGCTGTGTACCAAATCAAGCTTAACTAACAGTATTTCAAATACTGGAAATGTATGAAAGTTAAAAACGTATGACCCATTAAAGAGAGCACTTCGGTGCTCTCTTTTTTATGCTGTAAAACCAATGAACAGTGAATAAAAAAAGCGAGTCACCGACTCGCTTACTCTGCTATTTTCTATTGCTATGTCATGCAGCTAAAAAAGTTTAACCCACAAAATGAGGTGGAGCATCCAAATTCTTTAAAGCATTAATGATTTTATGGGAGTGGTTACACACGATCAGTTTAGCGCGGTGCTGTGGTGGTAAAAAACCTTCGTGCACCGCATGATCTAACTGCTGAATCAGCGCATCATAAAAGCCATTTACATTATATAAAATCATCGGTTTTTGGTGCTGATTCAATTGCCCCCAAGTGGCAATTTCCAAAATCTCTTCAAAAGTACCCAAGCCGCCTGGCAACGCCACAAAAGCACTGGCGCGATCTGCCATCATCGCTTTACGCTCATGCATGCTTTTGACTACGTGTAACTCGGTTAAATTACTGTGGGCAATTTCATAATCCAGCATAAATTCAGGAATTACTCCCACCGCTTGCCCACCATGTTGCACAACGGTGTCGGCAACCAAACCCATTAATCCAATACTCGCACCGCCGTAGACCATACCAAAGCCTTGCTCGGCCAGTTTTCTTGCCAGTTGTACTGCTTTTTCCTGATAAATCGGGTTATTGCCAGAGCGCGAACCACAGTACAATGCCACCAAAGGTTGAGAGGTTTGAGGAGATGGATTATTGATATATTGGGTCATTCTTAATTCGCTATTCATTTATTTTCTTCACCATAGCATGTTCTTTTTGTTGGCTCTAGCTTAGTGCTCAAATATGACAAACCCGTCAGTATGCAGTGTTCAATTTGCAAAGATTTGTGAAAGTGCTGCATTGACGTGGACGATGTCGCAAAAAGGGGATGAATCTGAGCGCAAACTTTCCTATACTCAAAGCTTGTCTGACAACTATAGAATCGTCATGGACAGTGGCAGTAGTCGCACCGAACGAATATTTTTAAATTACATGCTGTGCCAACCAGAGCAAGCAAACTTATCTTTTCAGTGTCATCGCCGTGTGGCACGTTTGACCCATGATATTCAGGAGAAGAGCGCATGATCTTTGAATGGATGTCTGACCCCGCTGCGTGGGTTGGGTTATTGACCCTGATCGTACTCGAAATTGTATTAGGCATTGATAACTTGGTGTTTATTGCCATTTTGGCAGAAAAGTTACCGCCAGAACAACGCAATACGGCACGGGTGGTGGGCTTGCTTCTCGCCTTGGGGATGCGCCTGATTTTACTCGCCTCTATCGCGTGGGTCGTCACTCTGACCCAACCACTGTTTCATATTTTTGAACATCCTTTCTCTGGACGTGACCTGATTTTACTGTTTGGTGGTGTGTTCCTGTTGTTTAAAGGCACCATGGAACTGCGCGAACGCATTGAAGGCAAACCAGCACTAAAAGAAGAAAACCCTGTGCACGCGACTTTCTGGATGGTGATTGTGCAGATTGTGGTGCTAGATGCGGTGTTCTCACTCGACAGCGTGATTACCGCTGTGGGCATGGTGCAGCATTTATCGGTCATGATGATTGCGGTGATTATCGCCATTGGCATTATGTTGTGGGCCTCTAAAGCGCTCATGGACTTTGTCAATAAGCATCCTACCGTGGTGATTCTATGCCTGTGCTTCCTGATGATGATTGGTTTCTCATTGGTGGTGGAAGGCTTTGGCTATCACATTCCAAAAGGCTATTTATATGCCGCCATCGGCTTCTCGGTGATGATTGAATTCCTGAACCAAACCATCCGCAGAAATCAGGAAAAAACCGTGACCACCACCGATTTACGCTACCGTACTGCTTCGGCTGTGATGCGGATGTTAGGTGGCAAAAGTCAAAATACGACAGAAAGCAGTCATATCAACGAAGATGTTTTGGCTACCCGCGCCTTTGCTGATGAAGTCTTTGATGCTGAAAATGGCGTCTATCACAGCGTGATGGTACAAGGAGTGTTGGGCTTATCTGAGCGTCCTGTAAAATCGGTGATGACGCCACGTCCTGAACTGGAATGGATTGATTTAGACGAAGATGATGCCTCAATTCGCAGCCAATTATTAAGTATGACCCATTCACGAGTGATTGTGGCACGTGGTGAACTGGACAATATCTCAGGCATTGTCTTAACCCATAAAGTCATGAATCAATACATTGAAACAAGTGTACTGGATTTTGAAACACATTTGCGTGAACCCGTGATTGTGCATGAAAATGCCCAAGTTTTGATGGTGATGGAGCAATTGCGTCAAGCACCGCTGCAAATGGCGATTGTGCTGAATGAATATGGCTCGATTGAAGGCGTTGCCACACCTATTGATATTCTGGAAGCAATTGCAGGTGAATTCCCAGATGAAGATGCTCTCGAAGCCAGTGCTGAAAGTTTGGAAGATGGCACATTATTGCTAGATGGTTCCATTGATATTCGTCACGTATCTTTATTATTAGGTCGTGATTTGGTGGATGAAAGCGAGCAATATTCAACTTTATCAGGCTATATTTTATTCCATTTGGGACGTTTGCCTGAAAATGGTGAGAAATTGCTTTCCGATGGTTATGTTTTTGAAATTGTGACCATGGATGGACATAAAATTGAAAAAGTGCATTTGATTCAGCAGGAATCTTCAAGCGCATCATAAACTGAACGCCAAACTGCATTTCAGTCTTGTGCTTCCGCTAAAATAGCCTGCATTGTCAGGCTGTTTTGGGGCTGTTGCAATTGCAAATATAGACGAAGTGTCAACAGACCCTATTATTGATTTAAATTTCTGGAATTTTCTATGCATCACTTGGCATGTCCGTGCGGGCAAGGTGATTATCAATACTGCTGCCAACCTTTACACGTAGGGCAGGCACATGCGGAAACTGCAAGCCAACTCATGCGTTCACGCTATAGTGCTTTTGCCTTACAACAAATTGATTATATTGTGCAAACCACTGCGCTAGGACAACAGGCAAGTCTGGATGTTGGCGCAATTGCAGATTGGAGCAAGTCGAATCAATGGTTAAAGCTCGAAGTGCTGAATAGCAATGAAAAGTTAGATAAAAGCCATGCCCAAGTTGAATTTAAAGCCCATTACCATGATGCTAAGCAGGCGCAAATTCACCATGAAATTTCCCATTTTGTGCAACATCAGGCACGCTGGTATTTTCTAGATCCGACCACAGGGCAACAGCCGACCATGAAACAGCCGTGTATTTGTGGTTCGGGTAAAAAATTTAAGCAATGTTGTGCGCAATTTTTATAACTTTATCTTGGTTTTTCGCTTATTATAACGCGCATCTATTGGCCTAGTGAAAGAAGGGCAAGTCCATGTTGTTGTTGGTCATTTACTTAATCGCGATTACCGCAGAAGCGATGACAGGCGCATTGTCTGCAGGGCGTCGCAGCATGGACTGGTTTGGTGTCACCTTAATTGCCTGTGTCACCGCATTGGGCGGTGGTTCGGTGCGAGATGTATTGTTGGGGCATTATCCGCTGACTTGGGTCAAACATCCTGAATATTTGGTGCTGACCTGTATTGCAGCTTTTATCACCATTTTAATTGCCAAATGGATGCGTCATTTACGTTCCATTTTCTTGGTGCTCGATGCTTTAGGCTTAATTGGTTTCACTATTATTGGTTGTCAAATTGCTTTGGAAATGGGGCATGGCTTTGTGGTGTCTGCCGTTGCAGGCGTCTTAACAGGTGTGTCAGGCGGGATTCTGCGTGATATTCTGTGTAATGATGTGCCTTTGGTGTTCCGCCGTGAGCTATATGCCAGTATTTCTTTTGTGTCCGTGATTTGCTATTGGTTGTGTATCAAAATCGGTTTATCACTTGAATTAACTGTGATCGCAACACTTATTTTTGGTTTTACCTTGCGTTTGATTGCGATTTATTTTGGCTTAGAAATGCCTAAATTTATTTATCAGGACGATGATGAACATTCAGCATCCTCTAAAGATGAAACCTAATTGGTTATAAGAATTGTATTGAATATCTAAATAGAAGCGAACCGATCACTAGATCGGTTTTTTAATGCTATCCACATCCTGTCAATTCATAGTATAAAAATACAACAGCAGTTGTGTTTTAGCCCATATCCTTTTAGCCAACTTAAAGAGTGTGTTATGGATTTAGTTTCGCGTGTGCAACGTCTACCCATTGGGAAATTTCACTATAGCCTACTGGTGGTGATTGGTCTGGGCTGGATGTTTGATGCCATGGATACAGGACTGATCTCCTTTATTTTGGCAAAAATGGCAGAAGACTGGAGCATGACCCCTGCCGAAAAAGGCATGGTGGTGTCGATTGGTTTTGTCGGAATGGCCATTGGGGCAGTCTTTTCAGGTGGTCTGGCCGATAAAATTGGACGTAAAACTGTATTTGCCACCACCTTGGTGATTTACAGTCTAGCTACTGCCGCTTGTGCCTTTGCACCGAATTTAACTTGGTTACTGGTCTTTCGCTTTATTGTCGGTTTAGGTTTGGGTGGGCAGCTTCCCGTAGCGGTGACGTTGGTCAGTGAATACATTCCTGCGCATGTGCGTGGGCGCTTTATTGTATTGCTGGAAAGTTTTTGGGGCTTGGGGTGGTTATGTGCGGCATTGGTTTCTTATTTTGTGATTCCAAAATTTGATTGGCATACAGCATTTTTAATCGGTGGTTTGCCTGCCTTATATGCCTTGGTTATCTGGAAAAAAGTCCCTGAATCTATCCCATATCTGATCAATCGTGGTCGCATTGCCGAAGCACACGCACTGGTACAAAAGTTTGAGCGTCAATGTGGAGTTGAGGTCATTGAACAGATTGAAGTTCAGCCTGTTGCCGCCAAACAGCATATTTCTTTTACTCAATTGTGGTCGGGACCATTTGCACGTCGTAGTTTAATGCTGTGGCTGATTTGGTTTGGCATTGTCTATTCCTATTATGGCATTTTCACTTGGTTGCCTAGTCTGTTGGTGCAGCAAGGCTACAGCATCGTACAGTCATTTGAATATGTGCTGGGCATGATTTTGGCGCAATTGCCCGGTTATATTGCAGCCGCTTGGCTGGTCGAAAAATTAGGCCGCAAAGCCACACTGGCAGGTTTTATTGGCATGTGTGCCGTATCGGCGTACTTCTTTGGTCAGGCGGATAGTGTGGCGATGATCATGTTCTGGGGCTGTTTGATGTCGTTCTTCAACTTGGGCGCGTGGGGGGTGCTATACACTTATACTCCTGAACAATATCCAACCAATATTCGTGCTTTTGGTTCAGGTTGGGCCTCGGCGATTGGGCGCATGGGCGGTATTGTCGCTCCAATGGTGGTCACGCACATGATGGTCATGCAAAATGGCTTTAGTTATGTCTTTATGATGTTTACCGCGGTTTTATTGGCCGTTGCTTTGGTGATTGTGGTGTTGGGTGAAGAAACCAAAGGCAGAACTTTAGAGTCGATAGGTTTGTAAAATAACCACCAGCCATCGTATATTTTGCATTGCTGTTTTTTATAAAATGAATATTTTTACGGCATAAGACACAAATTGTCGCAGAGCATCCCTACTAACTCTTGTGCAGGATGCTGCTGCGGCATAGCATAAGCCGATTGATACAAAAACAAATGATTTAGGACGACAGGTTTTATGACCAGCCTTGCGCATCATGCAACAGAAAACCGTTCCGTAGCAGAATTTACCGAACGTGCATACCTTAACTATGCCATGTACGTGATTATGGATCGTGCATTACCCCATATCAGCGATGGTTTAAAACCTGTACAGCGCCGTATTGTGTACGCCATGAGTGAGCTTGGACTCAAACACAGTGGCAAACCGAAAAAATCGGCACGTACCGTGGGGGATGTATTGGGTAAATACCATCCGCATGGTGATTCTGCTTGTTATGAAGCCATGGTCTTGATGGCGCAGCCGTTCAGTTATCGTTATCCATTTATTGAAGGACAGGGTAATTGGGGTTCACCCGATGATCCTAAATCCTTTGCGGCCATGCGTTATACCGAAGCCAAACTATCGCAATATAGTGAAGTGCTTTTGGCTGAATTGGGGCAAGGTACTTGTGACTGGCAAGATAACTTTGATGGCTCATTAAAAGAACCTGTCAATTTGCCTGCGCGTGTACCGAATATTTTGCTTAACGGCACCACAGGTATTGCCGTGGGGATGGCGACCGATATTCCACCGCATAACTTGCGTGAAGTGGTGAAAGGCACAATTGCCCTGATTCGCAACCCAAATTTAACCGATGAAAAAGTCGCAGAATATATTCCTGCACCAGATTTACCTACCAAAGCTGAAATTATTACCCCGCCTGAAGAATTGCTGAAAATGCAAAGTACAGGTCGTGGTAGTTACCGTATGCGTGCGGTGTACAGCATCGAAAAAAATGAAATCGTAATTACCGAATTGCCGTATCAGGTTTCGGGTTCAAAAATCATTACCCAAATTGCTGATCAGATGCAGGCGAAAAAACTGCCGTTGGTGAGCGATGTGCGTGATGAATCTGACCATCAAAACCCAACCCGTTTGGTGATTGTACTGCGTTCCAACCGTATTGATGCCGAAGCAGTGATGAGTCACTTATTTGCCACAACTGACTTGGAATCGAGCTATCGTGTCAATATGAACATGATTGGCGCAGATGGTCGTCCGCAGGTGAAATCGATTCGTCGTATTTTGCTGGAATGGATTGAGATTCGAAAAAATACCGTCACACGCCGTTTGCAATATCATCTCAATAAAATCGAAAAGCGATTGCACATTTTGGCAGGTTTGCTGATTGCCTATTTAGATATTGATACCGTGATTCGGATTATTCGTGAAGAAGATCATCCTAAAGCCGAGTTGATGGCGCATTTTGGTATTGATGAAATTCAGGCTGAAGCCATTTTGGAATTAAAGCTACGTCATTTGGCTAAGCTTGAAGAAATGGAAATTCGTCGTGAACAAGAAGAATTAGAAGCACGTGCTGCCATTATTCGTGAACAATTGGCGAATCCTGAATCATTGAAAAACTTAATTATCAGTGAGTTGAAAGAAGACGCGAAAAAATTTGGTGATGATCGTCGTTCACCGATTGTATTGCGTGCCGAAGCGACTGCAATTAATGAACAAGATATGCTACCTGCCGACCCTGTGACGGTGGTGTTGTCTGAAGCAGGCTGGATTCGTTGTGCCAAAGGGCATGAGGTCGATGCGGAAAATCTAAACTTCCGTGCGGGTGATCAATATCTCAGTCATGCACAAGGCAAATCCAATCAGCGCGTTTATATTTTAGATGATACCGGACGCAGTTATGCGTTGCCAATTAATAGCTTGCCTTCGGCACGTGGCTTGGGAGAACCATTAAGTTCAAAACTCGCTCCTGCCAGTGGCGTTGGCTTTAAACAATTACTAATTGCCGATGATGAAGCTGAAATTTTAGCAGCCAGCAGTAAAGGTTATGGTTTTAAAACACAGGCCAAACAGCTAGATACCAATGCCAAAGCAGGTAAAGCATTCCTGTCTTTGCCTGAACAATCGACAGTGATGAACTTGCAAATGATTGAACACGCGAGTCATGTTGCACTGCTCAGTTCAGCAGGGCGTTTACTGGTGATTGAACTGTCAGAATTGCCAATTTTGAACAAAGGTAAAGGTAATAAATTGATACAACTTGAAGAAAAAGATCAGTTGGTGTCTATGTTACCTTTAAGTTTAGATGAAGCAATTCAAGTATTTGCAGGACAGCAACAACTCAAACTCAAAGGTGACGATTTGCTGAAGTATGTGGCGAAGCGCGGCACGAAAGGTCAGCTCTTACCACGCGGTTACCAAAAAGCAAATAAACTGTTAATTCAAAGATAATACTAGCGTTTTTTAAGCAAAATACGTTATATATGGTTTGTATTCGTGAAAATGGATGCAATACGGGACATAAACAAGCAAAGAACGACGTCCTGTATTGAGAAAAACAGTTTAAAACTAAGGATTATTGATTGGAGAAATTGGCATTATGGAAAAGATTTGGTTTGCTGAATACCAAAAGACAGGGATTCCAGAAACTGTAGAACTGCCTGCAGAAAATACGTCACTCGTAGACATTTTTGAACGTAATTTCCAAAAATTTGGTTCACGTGATGCCTTTATCTTTATGGATAAGGTTTTAAGCTTTAGTGAACTAGAAGAAGCTAGCCGTAAATTTGCAACTTATTTACAAAGTTTAGGTTTGGCACCTGGCTCGCGTGTTGCGGTGATGATGCCGAACGTACTTCAATATCCTGTGGTTGCACTGGGGGTGTTCCGCGCAGGTTTAGTTTTGGTGAACGTGAATCCACTTTATACTTCGCGTGAGTTAGAGCATCAATTAAATGACTCTGGTTCTGAAGTTTTAGTGATTATTGAAAACTTTGCATCCGTTTATCAGGCGATTATTGGTAAAACCCCTGTGAAGCATGTGGTTGTTGCTTCTGTGGGCGATATGCTAGGTGCATTAAAAGGCACCTTGGTGAATTTTGTTTTACGTTCAGTGCGTAAGCAAATTCCTGCATGGAACATTCCGGGTCACGTTAAATTTAACGCAGCAATGTCTAAAGTGAGCCCAAGCAACTACAAACGCCCAAGCTTAACTTTAAGTGATACTGCTGTATTGCAATATACAGGTGGTACAACTGGGGTATCTAAAGGTGCAGAATTAACGCATCGCAACCTTGTAGCTAACATGCTGCAATGTGATGGTATTTTCCAAAGTAAATTTGGTGCGCAAGATGGTCAGCCAGATGACCGTATTTTCTGTGCATTGCCGCTATATCACATCTTTGCATTCATGGTGTGTGCACTTTACGGCATGTATAAAGGTCAGGCCAACGTATTAATTCCAAACCCGCGTGACTTACCTGCGGTAATGAAAGAATTGCGTAAATATCAGCCGACATTCTTCCCTGCAGTAAACACGTTATTCAATGCGTTAGTGAACAATGAAGAGTTTAAACAGCTCGATCACAGCAAATTGAAGATGGCGATGGGTGGTGGTATGGCAGTATTACCATCAACTGCTGAAGCATGGAAAAAAGTCACAGGCACCAACATTATTGAAGGTTATGGCTTGTCTGAGACTTCACCTGTGGCAACGGCTAACCCACCTACATCTGACGAATTTAGTGGTACCATTGGTATTCCATTGCCATTAACTGAAGTGGCTATTTTGGATGATGACGGCAATGAAGTTGCACTAGGTGAGCAAGGTGAAATTTCAATCCGTGGTCCACAAGTCATGAAAGGCTATTGGAACCGTCCAGATGAAACTGACAAAGTGATGATTAATGGTTTCTTCCGTACAGGTGACATTGGTGTCATGGATTCACGCGGCTATGTGAAAATTGTAGACCGTAAAAAAGACATGATTTTGGTATCAGGCTTTAACGTTTATCCATCTGAAATTGAAGAAGTGATTGCGAAGCATCCGAAAGTATTGGAAGTGGCTGCAATTGGTGTACCAGATGAAAAATCAGGTGAAGTGCCAAAACTGTTTGTGGTGAAAAAAGATCCATCATTGACCACAGAAGAAGTATTAGCATTCGCTAAAGAGAACTTAACTGGCTATAAACGCCCACGTTATGTGGAGTTTATGGATGAATTGCCAAAATCAAACGTAGGTAAAATTTTGCGTAAAGATTTGCGTAAGACTGCGTAATTCATTCTGCTCTGAAATAAAAACGCCCCTGAAAACTCAGGGGCATTTTTTATATGCTATAGAAAATAGATTGTTTCTTGTTCGATAAAGGCAAAAGTATTACTCTTTCATCAGCCAACGGTCAAAGTAACGACGCCCAACACCCACAATACCCAAGAAAATAAACATCGCACCAAATTGGCGGCTAAAACCTGATTGATTAAAACTGCCATAACTTAAAATATTATCAATTAAGCAATACACCACAATCACAATAATCCAGTGCCAGAGCGGTAAGCGCTTAATCCCTACCGCATAAAACGCCACCCAAAGTACAACGAAGGTAAAAATGGTCGACCATACGTTCATGTTGGCGCAAATCACCATCAATAAAAATGCCACAATAGGCAACACAATTTTTAAAACACGATCCACTCGCAGTTGATGTTGGCGCTGCTTTTCAAGTACATCTAACATTTCCTTTTGATCTGGGCTGACCATAATGGATCCTTTATACAATTGCTTAAAACATGCTATTTAACAAAATTTATTCAAGAAATGCCATGTTATGATAAGTTCTCAATACAGTTTATGAGAAAAAATTGATGCAAAGCATAAGTGGAATTGTTTATCTAATTATAATTGCTTGCTTATTGCCGTATGTCTTTGCTGTTGTCGCAAAAATGGCAGGCGGCTTTAAACGTGAAGATAACCAAAATCCACGTGAATTTTTAGCCAAAACCACAGGTTTTGCTGCACGTGCTAACGCTGTACAGCAAAACAGTTTTGAAAGCCTGCCTTTATTTATTGCTGCAGTGCTCATGGCGGAATATATGGTCATCCCACAAGTGGTGGTGATGATGTTTGGTATTGCTTATATTGTGCTGCGCATTATTTATGGAATTTGTTATTTAGCCAATTGGGCGACGCTGCGTTCAATTGTTTGGATGCTGTCTTTACTTTGTCCAATTTGTATTTTGCTGATGGTGATTAAACTGACCTGATCAAGTCATGTCTGAAAATATGTATTTTTGCCTTGCAGATGTATAATCGCGCAGTAATTCAGGACAGAAAACCGTTATAATTGACGCGGTTTTAAAAAGATTTAACTTGTTTAAGAGTGATGCTATGAGCTACAGCAATATCCCTGCGGGTAAAGATGCACCAAATGACATCTATGTGATCATTGAAATTCCTGCCAATGCAGCGCCAATCAAATACGAAATTGACAAAGATTCTGATGCATTATTTGTAGACCGTTTCATGGGTACAGCAATGTTCTATCCAGCGAACTACGGTTATGTGCCAAATACACTTTCATTGGATGGTGATCCGCTAGACGTATTGGTTGTGACCCCACACCCAGTAGAGCCAGGTTCTGTGATTCGTTGCCGCCCAGTGGGTAAATTGAACATGGAAGATGATGGTGGTATTGATGCGAAATTGGTTGCCGTTCCGCACGAAAAATTAACCCCAATTTATAAAGATGTTCAAGAATATACGGATCTTCCACCATTATTGATCAGCCAAATTGAACACTTCTTCCAACACTATAAAGACTTAGAACCAGGCAAATGGGTGAAGTTAAGTGGTTGGGAAGGTGCGGATGTTGCAAAACAAGAAGTATTGAACTCAATTGAAGGTTATAAAGCAGCAAATCCATAATTTGCGCTTAGCCTGCTAAGCTTTTATTTTAAAGCTGAGATAAAAAACCTGCACAATTTTTGTGCAGGTTTTTTTATTGGATTGGCTATTCTGAGAAATTAGAATAATTTCACAGGAATATCTAACCAGATACGCCATTCGTTTGTTGAGCCAATAGCATTACTGACATAATTTTCTTTCGCATTGTTATACGTATCGCTTGCACGTAAGTAAGAGTGACGTAAGCGTAAGCTTGCATCTTTGAATGCACCCGATTGAACCGTATATTTCACTTGGTTAAAGAATTCATGTTCTTCAGCTTGGTCGATAATTTGTGCTGGATTATTTATTTCGGCTACATCAATATCCCAACCATAAACGAATGCTGTTGTCCAGTTTAGACCTGGAAGACCATGGTTTTTAAAATTATAGTTGTACTGTAAGCCAACAGATTTTTCATCGTTACCATTAAAGTCGGATAAGTATGAGTTTGGTACATAAATGCTTTGTAGACCATCTTCGTTGTAAGCATAGTCGTAACCTATGTTGCCGGCATTATCTTGGTATGCAAGCATCAAATTGTGTGCGTCCCTGTTATAGCTTGCAGATACACCCCAAATCGAGTTAGTCAATTCTTCAGTTGCACTGCGTGGATCAGTGGTTGCTGCTCCAACTTTCCATTTGGTATTGTAACCCATTGCATCTAAAGTTACGCTCGCACCATTTGCTGTAGGGAGGCTATAATTCACATTCCCATAGTGACGATCTAATTTATCTTTAACTTCCACACCATAATAAGAAGTATTTACTTGGTCGTTAAACTTGTATTTCGCGCCCCAGAAAATAGCACTGTCCAAATTTTGTTGGTCTGAGCTGATGTCATTTGACCATTGGTTTTTAGTGAATTTACCACCGATTAACGTCAAGTCTTTAATTTCGTTACTTTCAATATAAAGACCAGTGTAGTACTCAGGGGTTAAGCGAGCAGTATTGCTTGCAATTACTGGAATTTCAGATACTTGTGTACCATATTTAGCTGTTGTGTTTGATACGCGTGCTTTGACATAAGCACCACCACGTGCCCAGTGGTCATAAGCAGAACCATCGTTGTGGACTGGAATCATTTGGTTGCCAGTATTTTTGTTTTCACCTAGTTTGAATGAAGCATCACCAATGATACCTGCACCAAAACCAACAATACCTTTAGTAAAGCCAGAATCTAGATTGATAATTGCTGTTTGAGCTGCAG
Organism: Acinetobacter sp. YH12136; assembly: GCF_013418545.1. Lineage (NCBI taxonomy): Bacteria > Pseudomonadati > Pseudomonadota > Gammaproteobacteria > Moraxellales > Moraxellaceae > Acinetobacter > Acinetobacter sp. YH12136. The sequence goes on along the minus strand of NZ_VPBV01000008.1, from coordinate 78,094 downwards.
AGCTTGTGTCGTTTGTTAGTCCATCTTTTTTATCACGATTCAAATAACCTGTACGGAATAAAACCGAACCGTTTGCGTCTTCTACAAAGCCTTTAGATTCACTTTGTTCGCTAGCAAATGCAGTTGAAACAAGCGCTGCGTTGATCAGCAACGCAAGTGTTAATTTTTTAGATTGCAGCATTGGGAGATGGCCTCATGCAGTAAATGTGTAGTTGAAACGTAGGCGAATTGTATCGCTATTTATGCGCGAAAATATCACTTTTAAAGCACTTATGACACTAAAGTTAAGCATTTTTTCGATAAACTGTGGGGTCATTAAAAATATCGACTTTTCAAAAGTTGAATAAATATTTTATTTTTTAGTAAAAACATAAACATATTTAAAACTTACTGAGTCACTGAAACATAGCCAAATACAGCGCATCTGCAACTTGTACATTAAAAATACAGTTTATTCAATTTTTCAACAGCTTGGTGTATGATCAAAGCGCATAAGGCACAGCATAAATTTTAAAATAGGGTGAAGTTTTTCCTGTGAAATGGTTATCTATGAAGTCGAATTTTGGGCAAGAGATAAGTGGGGAAATAAATTTATGAATCTTTATTTGAATTAAGAGTATAAAAATTACATTTTATTTAAGCTTTGAGTAATAGCTTTTGGCTATTACGGATTTCATGTGAAACATCGGTGTTAAGTTTTGGCATTACGATGAAAACAGAACTGTTTAAGCAGATATTTTATACATAACTTTTATATGGTCGTTGGCTTGCGAAAATTAAAATTGATCTATCGTTTTGGTCATTGAATTATTTTTGATGTGAAGATTGAAGTGTCGCGTCGTATATTGATGTCAAATTTTGGTGCAGAAATCTAGTGCAGTTTAGGACATGATTTCTGTCTGTTCACTGAGTTTTGATAGTTGATGGCGTAAGGATGAACAGAGGATAGGCATGACTTTCTATTTTTTGATCAGGATAGGCTTGTGATTCTTGACTGCACTTTTTTAGGTATGTGATTTAGCTTTATTGCTATGCAAGGATGCAAAAAATAATCATAGCACTGTGTAAATTCATGTTTAAAGTGCAGTGGTTATAAGACGAGTATTGATGCAAATCAAAATTCATTCCAATCAAAATAAAAAACACACTAAAAATAATTGATGTATAACAATAGTTTAAATTTATATCTATTGCTTTTAAACGTAAAATTGCTGTTCTGAATTTCATCGTTGGCATAGAGTTTGCAATTCCTTCATTGAGTCAAAAAAAATAGACAAAGGCATCTCATCCGATGCAGGGGGAATCTAAAATGAAATTCGTACTTCAAACACTTTCTTTGGCGATGTTCGCAGCCACATCAAGTCTCAGCTTTGCTGCAGAAAATGCGACAGGCATGTCGTTTAGCGGGACAGCAGCCTTAACCAGTGATTATCGCTATCGTGGTTTAACTCAAACCTTTAATGATCCCGCAGTGCAAGCAGGTTTTGCTCTCAGCCATGATTCTGGCGTGTATGCAGGCGTGTGGGGTTCCAATGTCGATTTTGGTGGTACGGCACATTTAGAGCTTGACCCTTATATGGGCTATACCACAAGCCTAGATTATTTTGCCAGCAAACCCATTTTGGATGTGGGTTTTTGGTATTACGCTTACCCAAGTGAGAGCGATTTAAACTGGCTCGAAGCTTATGCAAAATTAGGTTTTAGTGATGTTTTGTTTAAAGATGCCAGCTTATTAACAGCCATTAACTACAGTAATGATTTCTTAGGTGGTGACACCGATGCTTGGTATTTCAATGCCACTTATACCGCACCCATTGGAAGTACCGGCTTTTCTGGGGTTGCTGGATTAGGTTACACCCAAGCAGATGACTTTGATTTTGGCGGTGGAAAAGACAGCTATGTAGATTGGAAAGTCGGTGTAAGCTATAACTTTGCTTCAGTTGAAGGTTTATCTGCTGAATTGGCTGCTGTAGGAACTGATATTGATACCGATGGTTTTTCGCATGCGGCAAAGCGTGGCGTTGAAACAGGAGCTGTATTTACTTTAACTAAAGCCTTCTAAAGATACGGCTACGACGATAAATAAAAGCTCCAGTTAGGAGTGAAACTTAAAACAATAAAAACAACTCGCCCATTGTACAGGCATGGCAATGGGCTATTTTCATCTCTTAGACTTTTAATCAGATTCTTAATCGAACTCTTAATTAGACTTTCAATCAGGCTTCATGGGCACGATAAGACAGTGCTTCACTCAAATGTGGACTTTGAATCTGTTCACTTTGGGCTAAATCTGCAATGGTGCGTGCCACTCGTAACACCCGATGATACGCACGTGCCGATAAGTTCAAACGCTGCTGCGCAATGGCTAAAATATTTTGCGCAGTATCATCTAAATGTGCAAATTGCTCTAATTGTTTGGGACTGAGCGCCATGTTTAAACACTCTTGGCGTTGCAATTGTCGTGTATATGCTTGAATGACACGGCTTCGCACGGTTTCAGAATTTTCCACTGGTCGGGTATCCTGTAATTCATGTGCTTGCAGAGGTGGTACATCAATGTGTAAGTCGATACGATCCAACAACGGTCCTGAAATACGGTTTTGATAGCGTTTAATACTTTCTGCAGAACACTGACAGCGCACATCTTGATTAAAAGCATAACCACAAGGGCAGGGATTCATGGCAGCAATCAGTTGAAAGTTGGCTGGAAAGGTAATTTGCCGAGAGGCGCGGGAAATCACAATTTCTTTGGACTCTAAAGGTTGGCGCAGCACTTCTAACACTTTTTTATCAAATTCAGGCAATTCATCTAAAAATAAAACGCCTAAATGCGCCAAGGTAATTTCACCAGGTTTGGGATATGAGCCTCCACCGACCAAGGCTACAGCAGAAGCGGTATGATGCGGGGCGCGAAAAGGGCGCTGTCCAAACGTATGCGGGCTATCCGCCACAGAATAGATGCTGGCGACCTCTAAATTTTCCTGCATATTCAATGGCGGTAAAATACTGGAAAGTCGGGATGCCAGTAAGGTTTTACCTGTACCGGGTGGGCCTTTGAATAGCAATGAATGTCCACCAGCAGCTGCTATTTCCAAAGCACGTCGTGGGCGCAATTGTCCTTTAACATCGACTAAATCAAATGCGGAATGTGATAACTGTGGCTGGGCAATTGCGGTGACTTTATCTAAAGGCTGGCTTTGTGCCAAATGTTCGCAAACTTGTTTTAAATGTGTGGCGGCAAAGACTTCAAAGTCAGGCAATTGAGCAGCTTCTTGTGCATTTTGTTCAGGTAAAACCAAACAATGCTGTGCCTGTTGGCAGGCAATCGCAATACTGAGTGTACCTGTGGTAGGACGCAATTGACCATCTAAAGCCAATTCTCCAATAAACTCTAAACTTTCAGTGCTTTGTTCGGGCAATTGTCCCGAAGCAATTAAAATGCCTAAAGCAATGGCTAAGTCCAAACGCGAACCATCTTTGGGCAAGTCGGCAGGCGCTAAATTAATGGTCAGACGTTTGGTCGGAAATTGAAAACCACTGTTAATAATGGCAGAGCGTACCCGATCTTTACTCTCACGTACGGCAGCTTCGGCTAGACCGACAATGGTTAAAGAAGGTAAACCTTGACTCAGATGGACTTCGACTTCAATTGCAGGGGCGTGCAAGCCGAGCAGCCCCCGCGTATACACTTTGGCAAAAGACATTTTTATGATGATCCGTTTTGGTGCGTTATTTTTATAATGTTTGGTTTTTGTATTTATGCACTCAATTGGTGCTTATTTTTGGAGTTGAATTTTCTGTTCCAGTGCTTCAACCTGTTTTAACAATTCATTTAAACGTAAGTTGGCATTATTGAGCGCAGTACGTTGGCGGTCTAGCTCATCTTGCGAGACCAAATCCATTTTGGTGACCGCCTCATTGAGCAAAGCACGTAAATTATGTTCTAAATCTTTTTTAGGTTGTTCAACTTGTTCCAAAATGGCTTGTAATAAAGTTTCAATCATTGTTGTTTCCACAAAGATGGAGAAAATGGAGGCAGTGTAGCACTGGTCTTGAATAGACTATAGCATTTCAGACGAAATATGGATTTATTCGATGAGTAAAATCGTAAATCTTCTAGTAAATATGTCTATTTTTTGAAGATCAAAACCATATAAATGTATAAAATAAGGTATAAAGAAAACTCATGTCACGGTTTCTAATTTCCCCCGACCTTAGAACTTTGGCATGGAATTTGAACATAAAACCTTACTGGTGAATTAAGCCGAAGGAAAACAAACATGAAGCTCGTAACTGCAATTGTAAAACCCTTTAAATTAGATGATGTGCGTGAAGCATTATCTGAAATTGGTGTTCAAGGGATCACCGTAACAGAAGTCAAAGGCTTCGGTCGCCAAAAAGGTCACACCGAACTTTATCGTGGCGCTGAATACGTCGTTGACTTTTTGCCTAAAGTTAAAATTGAAATCGCAATTAGCGATGAAATGGTGGATTCGGTGATTGAGTCAATCACTCGTGTTGCTAGTACAGGCAAGATTGGTGATGGCAAAATCTTTGTGACTAACCTCGAACAAGTCATCCGTATTCGTACAGGTGAAACGGGTGCAGACGCTGTTTAAGAAAATGGCACGAAGTTTGCTGAGTACCTAATAACTCACAAAAACAAAGGTCGGGGGACACAAATGAAAAAAATGCTACTCGCGCTGAGTCTATCAGGCGCACTTCTTGGTGGTTCTGTTGCTTGGGCTGAAGAAGCCGTAACAGCCACCGCACCAACTTCAGATGTTGCAGTGCTTGAAACTGCCGAAACATCTCCTATCGAAACAACAAATGCAACAGAAGTTGCAGCTGTAGCAGAAGTCAGCACGCCCGAAGCTGCTGAACCTGAAGCTGTATTAGATACAGGCGATACCGCTTGGATTTTAGTTTCGACTGCTTTAGTTTTACTCATGACCATTCCTGGTTTGGCACTATTTTATGGCGGTATGGTACGCAAGAAAAACGTACTCAATACTATGGCTTATAGCTTTGTAGCAGCAGCCGTGGTCAGTATTGCCTGGGTGGCAGTGGGCTATAGTTTGGCTTTTGGTGAAGGTAATGCCTTTATTGGTGGTCTAGACAAAGTCATGCTGGCAGGCATTGGTACCGATGCGCTCAGTGGCAGTATTCCTGAAATTCTATTTGTGATATTTCAAATGACCTTTGCCATCATTACTGTGGCAATTATCAGTGGTTCAATTGCAGAACGAATGAAGTTTGGTGCCTTTGTTGCCTTTATCGCGATTTGGGTGGTCGTGGTCTACGCACCAATTACCCACTGGGTATGGGGTGGTGGTTGGTTAGGCAATGATGGTGCTCTCGACTTTGCTGGTGGTACTGTTGTTCATATTAACTCGGGTGTTGCAGGTTTAGTTGCTGCATACATGTTGGGCAAACGTATGGGCTTGGGCCGTGAATCTATGGCTCCGCACAACCTGACTTTGACTGTACTGGGTGCAAGTTTACTCTGGGTGGGCTGGTTTGGTTTCAACGGTGGTTCTGCTTTAGGTGCCAATGGTGCAGCGGGTTATGCCTTAGTTGTGACTCAAGTGGCAGCCGCAGCCGCAGCAATTGCATGGCTTGTAGCAGAAAAACTGGTACGTGGTAAAGGTTCTGTATTAGGTGCTGCATCGGGTGCTGTAGCAGGTTTGGTGGTGATTACTCCAGCAGCAGGTTTTGTGACTGTTGGTGGTGCATTAGCGATGGGTTTAATTGGTGGTGTGGTATGTTTCTGGGGTATTACTGCCTTAAAACGCGCCCTGAAAGCTGATGACTCTCTAGATGCCTTTGGACTACATGGTGTAGGTGGTATTGTTGGTGCAATTTTAACAGCCTTCTTTGCCAGCGAGTTTATTATGGGCGATACTGCACCAAGCAACTTGATGAGCCAACTTTGGGTGCAAGTTGAAGGTGTGTTAGCGACCATTGCTTACTCTGCTGTACTGACTTTCATCATCTTAAAAGTAATTGATCTAACCATTGGTATTCGTGTGGCTGCAGAAGATGAGCGTATGGGACTCGACTTAAGCCAACATGGTGAACGTGTAGAATAATCTAGACAGTACATAATCAATATATTGTGTAAAACAGCCCTTCGGGGCTGTTTTTTTTCTATATGTTGCGTAAAACTCTACAAAGTTTGGAATTTTTGCTACACTGCATTTTCATTCAAATTTGTGCAATTAAACCGCTATGCATTGTCCATTTTGCAACACTGCAGACAGTAAAGTGATTGACTCACGTTTGGCGGCAGAAGGCTGCCAAATTCGCCGACGTCGTGAGTGTATTGGCTGTGGTGAACGCTTTACCACCTTTGAAAGTTATGAAGTGGTTATGCCACGGGTGATTAAATCCGATGGTAAAAGTGAGCCTTTCGATGAAGCCAAGTTACGTCGTTCGTTAATGCATGCTTTGCAAAAACGTCCCGTGACCCAAGAGCAAATTGAAACGGTACTCAGTGACATCCAACTGCAAATTCGCCGTTTGGGAGAGCGTGATGTGAAATCACGTACCATTGGTGAGGTTGTTATGCAGGCTTTATTTGCATTGGATCATGTTGCTTATGTACGTTTTGCCTCGGTGTATCAAGACTTTCAGGATGTCGAAGCATTCCGTCGCCAAATTGAACAAATGCAGTCGCGTGAGCAATAAAGCGCAATGCCATCATCTATTCCACAGCAACCATCCATGATTGAACTCAATACTGACGCGCAACCCGATGATCTTTTTTGGATGCGTCGTGCCATTGAACTGGCACGTTTGGGGCAATACAGCACCAAGCCAAATCCGAACGTGGGCTGCGTTATTGTTAAAGATGCCCAATTATTGGGCGAAGGTTTCCATCCACGTGCAGGACAGCCACATGCCGAAGTCTTTGCCTTGCGTCAGGCCGCTGAGCAGGCGAGGGGTGCAACCGCCTATGTGACTTTGGAGCCTTGTGCACACTATGGGCGCACACCACCATGTGCTAAAGCCTTGGTCGATGCAGGCGTGGTCAAAGTGGTAGTCGCTTGTCCAGATCCAAATCCATTGGTGGCAGGTAAGGGCGTTCAAATTTTAAAAGATGCGGGTATTCAGGTTGATGTCGGTGTGGCAGAAGCCGAAGCGCGTCAGTTAAATTTAGGCTTTTTAAAAGCCATGGCTACGGGCGTGCCCTATGTGCGTTTAAAAGTAGCTTCAAGTTTGGATGGTCGCACGGCAATGGCTTCGGGTGAATCCAAATGGATCACAGGCACGGCTGCACGTGCCGATGTGCAGCATTGGCGGGCAATTTCTGCTGCAGTATTAACGGGGATCGACACGGTACTGGCCGATGACTGTCTGCTTAATGTACGCCATTTAGAGGGTGTAGATGACATCCACAGCGTAGTACAACCCAAACGGATTATTTTAGATCGCCAAGGTCGTTTGCCTTTGAGCGCACAAATTTTGCAGCAGCCTGAAACGGTGATGGTGATGGGACCGTATCGTGCAGAGTTGGCTGCTTTGGGCGTGTTACAATTGGAACCGCAACCTTTAGCCACCTTACTTGCCCAATTGGTACAGCAACATCAAATTTATGATGTGTTGGTTGAAGCGGGTGCAACCTTATCGACCGCTTTCTTACAGGAAGGTTGGGTCGATGAAGTGATCAGCTATGTGGCACCTACATTGTTAGGGCGCTCGGCTCGTGCCATGTTTAATGCAGAATTTGAACAGATGGCAGAGCAACTTCGATTTAAACTTTGCGATGTCACTCAATTGGGTGATGACGTGCGCCTTAGGTTAATTCCTTCTCAAGAGACACTATGAGTTCAGAGTCAACGGTTTATCACAAACGTCGCCATGCGGCACGCACCACTGATGAATACTTATTCCATCAGTTAGTGCCTTATTTGGGCAATAAACGCCGTTTACTGCATCTGATTTTAGAAGCACTTGAACAGACAGGAACGCTGCATCCTAAAAATGGTCGTGCGCCAATTTTTGCCGATTTTTTTGCAGGTTCAGGAGTGGTATCACGTTTGGCGCGCCAAAATGGTTATCGGGTGATTGCCAATGACTGGGAACCGTACAGCCATGCCTTAAACCATGCGATTTTGGCCTGCACTGAAGCACCTGCGTTTAAAGAATTAGGTGGCTATCAAAAAGCCATTGATTATTTGAACCGTTTGCCTGAAGTCAAAGGCTGGGTGACGCATAACTTGTGCCCGCGCAATGACGAAATTTATGACCCAAGTCGTGACCGTTTATTCTTTAAACGTCGTAACGGCATGCGCATAGATGCGATTCGTCAGCAAATTGCCACGTGGCAAGCGCAGGGCGCCATTGATGATGTCGAGATGTCGGCATTGTTGGCGCCGTTGTTGTACTCTGCCAGTTTTGTCAGCAATACCAGCGGGGTGTTTAAAAGCTTCCACCATGGTTGGGGCGGTAAAACTAAAACTGCACTAGAACGAATTGAATCGTTATTGTGGCTCACTCCAAGCCGTTTTTGTGAAATTGGCGAACCGAATAAACCTGCTGCAGAAATGTGGTGTGTCGATGCACAGCATCTTGCCAATCAAATGAGTGGTTTTGAGGTGGATGTGGCTTATTTAGACCCCCCATATAACCAACATGCTTATAGCAGTAACTATCATGTGTTAAATGCCTTAACCTTGTGGGATCAGGTCGATTTACCAACCCCAGACACCAAAGGCTTTAAAAGTGGTATTGACCGTGCATGGCGCAAAGAACGTCCAAGTCCATACAACTCATCTAAGTACGCCAAAGAGGCGTATGAAACCTTATTGGACACCATTAATGCACGTTTTATTCTGACCAGTTATTCTACCGATGGTAATATTAGTGCCACAGACTTGTTGCAAGCCAATTTAAAACGCGGTCGAGTGACGTTATTGACGCAAGATGTTCCGCGTTATCGCGTGAGTAAGCAGCGTCAGTCTGAACGTGCGCGCGTGCTGGAATTTATTGTGATTACCGACACCCATGCCAAATCAGGCCCACCAATCCGTCAGTTGCTGGGTCAGTTGTACCATTTTGCAGAATTGGGCGGTGTCGATACCTCAGGGGTGAGTACCCAGCTGGCCTTGTGGTAAGCCCACCTTAATGAACACATTAGAGAAAGAATTATGTTTACAGGCATTATTGAAAGTTTAGGTAAAGTGGAAAGCCTGCAAAGTGTGGGCGGTGATGTACGTTTGCGTATTCAGACAGATTTAGATATGTCAGATGTGCATTTGGGTGACTCGATTGCCACCAATGGTATTTGTCTAACCGTGATTGAGTGGGGCGATAACTGGTATGCGGCAGATGTGTCGCGTGAAAGTCTGAACCGTACCACTTTAGGTACATGGAAAGTCGGTCAACCTGTCAACGTTGAAAAGGCCATGCTGCCAACCACACGTTTTGGCGGGCATATCGTGAGTGGGCACGTAGATGCTGTGGGTGAAATTACCGTGGTACGTGAAGATGCGCGTTCGATTTATTATGAAGTGACTGCACCTGCAGAAATTGCCAAATATTTGGCAGAAAAAGGCTCAGTGACGGTAGATGGCATTAGCCTGACTATTAACCATTTACGTGGCAGCATCATCAGCCTAAATTTAATTCCGCATACGGCAGAACGCACCAATATTGGTACGTGGAAAGTCGGCAGCAAAGTCAATTTAGAAGTGGATGTATTGGCACGCTATATTGAGCGTTTGCTGTTGGGTGATAAAGCTGCAGAAACTACGCAGCAATCTAAAATTAGCATGGAATTCTTGGCTGAAAATGGCTTTTTAAAATAAGCACAGAGCCGAATGAAATTTAAACAGTCTGATTGAAAAATTAGACTGTTTTTTTGTTTTTAGGGATAATTAAAAAGATAAAGATGTTTTTTTCATCATAAACACCCCTTTGGTTTAATGTAGATGATTGATTTTTTAATGAATTTGGAACACTGGCTGCCATTATTACTCGATAATTATGGTCTGTGGATCTATGCCATTTTGTTTCTGATTATTTTTGCAGAAACAGGTTCTGTGTTCATGTTCTTTTTACCAGGCGATAGTTTGCTGATCGCAATTGGTGCCTTGTGTTCCACCACCGATGTGGTGCATTTGCACTATATGGGGATTTTACTTTTTGTCGCTGCGGTCTTGGGATATAGCGTCAACTATTACACTGGACGAATTCTAGGGGTGAAGTATTTTCATCAACATTCACGTTATTTCAAACCTGAATATATTGTCAAAACCAACCATTATTTTATGAAACATGGTGGCAAAACTATTTTAATGGCGCGTTTTATACCGTTTGTTCGTTCATTTGCACCATTTGCTGCAGGGTCAGGGCACATGCCTTTGGCGACCTTTAGTTTTTATAATGTGGTGGGTGCTGCCGTATGGATTTTTTCTTTAATGGCAATAGGTTATGGCTTGGGTAATATTTTGTCTTGGTTGGGTGATTGGATTTAAATTCCTCATTTTTTCTATTTTCTTATTCTAAATCCACCGCGATAACTAAAAAAGTGGATTGATGGCCACAAAAAAAGCCCACCGTGTGGACTTTTGATATTGTTCAGTTTTAGTGTTTGGTGACAATTAATTCTGTGCCACCCAAGCGCGGGCTAAAAGTATCGTTACTTTGAATTGAAAACTCACCCTTTTCCGCTTCTTTAGACAAGTACATGCTTAATGATTGGAAATCTGCACGACTGATCCATAAATCCTGAGCACGAATACTCCACTGTTCGCCCGCATTAAGATGGTCGATTTTGCCTGAAATTTTCGTCAAGATATCCATTTGAAACCCATGATTACAAAAGTCATTTAAAGGAGATAAAAGTTGAGAATTCAACTTTTTCTGGATGACTATCATGTGACAAAATTATTTCATTTTGATGACATTGGGCTTAAGACTTTGGGCTAATTGGGGATAAAAAGTAAAATTATTCTTTAGAAAAATTTGAATTTTTTAAGATATAGTCAATTTCTTCTTGGGCTGCAGCATGTAGTCGCGCACGAAAGATCGTTACCGCCTGCTCAATTTGAGTTTCGGCTTCTAGCTCTAAACGCAAACGTACACTTTCAAGTTCAGAAACAATTTGATCATCACTTACCGCAGTTGCGGCTTGATTAAAAGTCACTGCAGGTAATTCAGGATTTTGCTCATAACGTGCAGTATAGTTTGAAATTTCCTGATCCAGACTTTGACGCATCAACTCAAGTGCTTGAGTTTGTTCTGCAAAGCGTTGCGCTTCATCTTGCTGTAGCTGTGCAGCATAAGCGGCTTGTTCTGCACGTTGCTGTTCTAATTTGAGTTCGAGTGCCAATTGGCGACGTTGCCGTGCTTCTTCAATCAAACGTGCTTTCAGGTCAGCATAGGCTTGTTCAATTTTTTCCTGTGATTGTTGCTGAGCGCGCTGATCTTCTGCAATCCAGTTGTGTAATTGCGTTTCAGGTTGCAAGACCTCACAAATTCGATGCAGATCATCCATAAATGTCTGGCGCACAGCCTGAGGCGCGGTTAACCAGCGCTGTTTAAAATCTGAGCCGACATTTAAAGTCACCGCATCTCTCCTTATTTTGAGCAGTATTTTTAAAAAAACGTTTTAAAATTAAAGCTTAAACGTCTGTGGTTCTATGCCCAAACGTCGATATTGTTTAAATTTTTCACGTCCAAGCACTTTAGCTGCTTCGTGATTTTCAATAATCTCAATAATGTGACTAAATTTTGCATAGGCTTCAAGTGCCTGACTGTTAAAATTAAACACAATCCAGTCCGATTGCTGCGGTAATTCGGCAGAAATACATACGCTGGCCTGTGTTTGGTTAATGCCATGCGGAATAAAACTGCTGGCATCAAAACTCCACAGACGCTCATCCAATGTTTGCTGTAACTCTGGGTCAGGGCAATGCAACCAAATGCGCGCCTGCTGCCGCAGTATTTTGCGGCATAAACGGCAAGTGCTTTCCACTTGCCGTTCAGGACTTTTTTCAAACAAATAAAAGCTGACTTTAGCCATTATTGCCTGCACGTTGTGCGAGGAACTGCATCAATAACGGTACAGGACGACCTGTTGCGCCTTTATTGCTGCCTGAATTCCATGCAGTGCCTGCAATATCTAAGTGTGCCCAGCGGTAGTCACGAGTAAAGCGTTGCAAGAAGCACGCTGCGGTAACTGAACCTGCTTTAGGACCACCAATATTGCCAATATCGGCAAATGGTGAATCCAGTTGTTCTTGGTAATCGTCAATCACGGGCATACGCCATACACGGTCAAATGCGGTGAGTCCCGCAGCATCTAATTCCGCCGCAAGCTCATCATCTGGGGTAAACATGCCTGTCAGTACCGAACCGAGTGCAACCACGCAAGCGCCTGTTAAAGTCGCAATATCAATCACCAAAGCAGGGTTGAAGCGTTTCACATAGGTTAGGGTATCGCACAGCACCAAACGACCTTCGGCATCGGTATTTAAAATTTCGATGGTTTGACCGCTCATACTGGTCACTATATCACCCGGGCGAGTAGCTTTGCCTGATGGCATGTTTTCTGCTGCAGCAATCGTACCGACCACATGGATAGGTAAACGTGCTTCACATAGCGCGCGCATGGTGCCTAAGACTGAAGCAGAACCACACATATCAAATTTCATTTCATCCATCCCTAAGCCAGGTTTGAGTGAAATGCCGCCTGTATCAAAGGTGATGCCTTTACCAACCAATACCACAGGTGCTTCATCACGCTGTGCTTGGTATTCGAGGCTAATGATGCGTCCTGGACGGTCTGAACCCTGACTGACTGCAAGGAAAGCACCCATGCCCAATTCCGCTATTTCTGCTTCATCTAAAATGGTGACTTTGAGTAGGTCTGGATATTCTGCCGCAAGTGCTTGGGCTTGTTCTGCCAAATATTCAGGGAAACAAATGTTGCCCGGACGGTTGCCCAAGTCACGTGCCATGTTTTGACCCGATTGCATGGCTTCAATCAATTGAAGTTGATCTGCGCTGAGTGGGCTGTTATTGGCAATGAAATGGATTTGTTCAAGCTGAAATTCATTCTTTTTGCTTTTGTATTCATCAAAAGCATAGGCTGCTTGGGTCAGGCTGAGTGCAAATACATAATGCAGCTCGCTAGGCAGGGCAGACAAGTCAATGCTGATCTGTTTAAATTTTTTTTGTGAAGATTTGATAATGCTTTGTGCAATTTTTGCCAGCTTTGCGGCTGGTAATTCTTCGGTTTTACCCAAACCGATCAGGTTGCTATTGGCGCATTCAGCAACGCTAGCCACCAAACTTAAACTTTCATTAAAGCCTGCTTTAAATTGTGTCGCTTGAATAATGCTGTCTAAATCCTTGATTTGATAAGCAGCAGTTGCCTGTGGCACCTGTTCTGCAGCCACTAAAATTGACAAAGATTCACTCGCGCTGTGTTCTTGGAATGCGGGACTTAAGCTAAATTTAATCACTGGATTTTATGCCTATCTAAATGTGCAAACTATGCAACCATTGAAACATTTTTATGCGTCGAGTTTCAATGTATAACAAGGCGATAGGTTTTATATTTTCAACATTCAGGTAAACTAACGCGAATTGGATTCCCTCACATTTTGGAAGAAATAATTTGATTATTCGGCGTTATTTGGTCAAGCAAGTTGTGTCGACATCCTTGGTTGTGATTGCCTTACTGACTTTGATCATGATGGGTGGTCGCTTGATCAAGTATTTTGGCGTGGCGGCACAAGGGCGTTTGGATGCGAGTATTTTATTCAGCATCATTGGCTATCGCTTGCCTGAATTCTTGACGCTGATCTTACCTTTGGGTTTCTTTATTGGCTTGATGTTGGTATTTGGTCGTTTATATGTCGACCATGAAATGGCAGTGCTCAACAGCAGTGGCGTGAGTCGGCATCAATTGGCACGTTTATTGGTGCCAATGACGCTGGTATTTCTAATTGTCCAAGGCTTTTTAATGCTGTGGGCATCACCGTGGGGATTGCGTCAGTTTGAAGCATTGACCACCAGTCAGGCGGTACGCACAGGTTTTGATTTGGTGCGACCCAAAGAGTTTATTTCTTCAGGGCCATATACCATTTACGCAGGTGATCTATCTGAAGATCGTAAAAACCTGAAAGATATTTTCTTCTATCAACGTGCAGAAAAAGCAGGTCGTCCTGATGTCATGATTCTGGCAAAAGAAGCGACACGGGTAGAGCTGGAAAATGATCCTGCCAATGTGGTGGATTTGGTCGAAGGGCGTCGTTATGAAATATTTCCGGGCACAGCCAAATATTCACAGGCAGAATTCCAAAGTTATCGTTTACGTTTAGAGAATGACAAAGAAGCTAAATTTGAAAGTGCCGAAGTAGAAGCCTTAACCACCTCGCAACTTTGGAAAAACCGTGCAGACCCTGTGGTCGCAAGTGAACTGGGATGGCGTATTTTTGTGCCTTTTGCGATTGTGGTGGCGTTGTTTTTAGCCGTGGCATTGTCAGAAGTTAGTCCGCGTCAGGGGCGTTATTTAAAACTGTTTCCTGCCTTGTTAATTTTCGCCAGTTTGATTGTGGCGCTCATGGCGGTTAAAACCCGTATCAGCAAACAAGAAATGGGCATGATTGCTTATCCGTTGGTGTTGTTGGCTTATGCGATTGCGGCAGCCTTGTTCTCACGTAAACAAAAACTAGCACCTAAAATTAAGCAGCAAATTCAGCGAGTGAGGTCTTAAGATGTTGGCACGTCGTATAGTTGCAAAACACGTCACCAAGACCACTGCACTGGCTATGTTTGGTGCAACGGCAATTTTGTCTGGTTTGCAGGTGTTGTTTACCTATTTAGGCGAATTGGGTTCACTCAATGAAAACTATAGTGCATGGCAGGCATTGCTGTATGTATTGTGGGGTGCGCCAAATTATCTCTATGAAATTTTGCCGATTTCTGCCTTGATTGGCGCAGTGTTAGGCTTGGGTACGTTGGCATCCAACAGCGAATTGATTGTGATGCGTTCTGCAGGGATTAGCCTGTGGCGTATTGTGGGATGGGTGATTCGTTCCGCCATGGTATTGGTACTGCTGTCTTTTGTGCTCAGTGAATGGGTGATTCCATACACCAATGAACAAGCCAAAAGTGTTAAAAGTCACCGTAGCGTCGCTGAGCTGGGTGAAGTTCGTGGCTATTGGTCGCGCGAAGGCAATCGTTTTATTTATATTGACTACGCCAATGCCCAAGGGCAGCTCAAAAATGTACAAGTGGTCGATTTTGATGATAATTATCGCTTGCGTGGTACATTGTCTGCAGATCAGGGACAGTTTGTTAAAGACGGTAGTTGGTTGCTCAATCAAACTGAACAGATGGATATTTTGCAGGCGGGCAACGCGACTTTAGCTAAAAACAGCGAACAGGCTTTGGCTTTAGCATTGCAACCGAAATATGTGCACATGGTCACCATCGACCCTGAAGATTTATCCCCAAGTCAATTGGTCAGTTTCATGAGTTATATGCATGAATACAGCCAAGTACCCAAAACCTACCAACTGGCGTTCTGGCAAAAACTTGGTGCACCCTTTGCGCTGATTGCTTTGGTGGTGATTGCTTGCTCCTTTATTTTTGGGCCGTTACGTCAGCAATCTATGGGTTTCCGTTTGGTGATTGCTTTATTTGTCGGCTTAACCTTCTTTTATTTACAGGATTTCTTGGGCTATGCCAGCTTGGTCTATGCACCATCGCCTGCGTGGTTCGTATTTATTCCTATTATTCTGATGTTTGTCATCGGCGGTTACTTACTGCATCGTGCGCGTTAAGTGCGGGCCGATGCTGCTGCTTTTTCCGTATGATTGGGTAAACCTATCTGAATCAGTGGCGGAAACCATCTTCTGAACATAGAGTCTTGACGCAAAATTCGTTAAGATAGCATGATTAATTTGTAGACGAAAAAGAGTATTGATTATGGCGGATGCAACTGCTGGCAAAATCCCTCACGTATTGGTGATTATGGATGGTGTGGGTCATCGCGAAGCGGTCGAAGACAACGCGTTTTTAGCAGCGAAACGACCAAATTTGACTGCTATGCAGGAAAAGCATCCGCATGGTTTGATCTCTGGTTCAGGTGAAGATGTGGGCTTGCCAGATGGTCAAATGGGTAACTCTGAAGTTGGTCACATGAACTTGGGTGCAGGACGTGTGTTGTACCAAGACTTTACCCGTATTACCAAAGACATTCGTACAGGCGCTTTCTTTGAACATGAAGTGTTGGTCGATGCGGTAGAAAAAGCCAAAGCAGCCAACGGTGCAGTGCATCTGCTTGGTTTATTGTCTGAAGGCGGTGTGCATTCGCATGAAGATCATATCGTGGCGATGGCAGAATTGGCATTAAAACGTGGTGCAAAAGTTTATCTACATGCCTTTTTAGATGGCCGTGATACGCCACCAAAAAGCGCGCAGCCTTCTTTGGAAAAACTGGACGCATTATTTGCACAATATCCAAATCAAGGTCGTATTGCCAGCCTGATTGGTCGCTACTATGCGATGGATCGTGACAACCGTTGGGATCGTGTAGAACAAGCCTATCGTCTACTTACCGAAGGTGAGGCAGTACGCACTGCGGCAACTGCGGTTGAAGGCTTGGCAGCGGCTTATGCGGCAGATGAAAGCGATGAGTTTGTTAAAGCCACCCGTATTGGTGAAATTGCCAAAATTCAAGATGGCGACAGCGTGGTGTTTATGAACTTCCGTGCTGACCGTGCACGTGAATTGACCAAAGCCTTTGTGGAACAGGATTTTGCTGGTTTTGAACGTAAAGTTGTGCCGCAATTGTCTAAATTTGTGATGCTGACCCGTTATCAAGCCAGCATTGCTGCGCCAGTGGCGTACATGCCAGAAGATTTGAAAAACTCGATTGGTGAATATTTGTCAGACTTGGGCAAAACACAATTGCGTATTGCTGAAACTGAAAAATACGCACACGTGACGTTCTTCTTTAGTGGTGGTCGTGAAGATGAATATCCGGGTGAAAAACGTATCCTGATTCCATCGCCAAACGTAGCAACCTACGACTTAAAACCTGAAATGAGCGCTTATGAAGTGACTGATGAACTGGTTGCAGCCATTAATTCAGGTGAATATGATTTGTTGGTGGTGAACTATGCCAATGGCGATATGGTCGGTCATACTGGTGTGTTTGATGCAGCTGTCAAAGCAGTGGAAGCAGTAGATACCTGTTTGGGTCGTGTCTATGAAGCGGTGATGGCGAAACAAGGTCACATGATTATTACAGCTGATCATGGTAACGTCGAGCAAATGCAAGACTATGACAGTGGTCAGGTACATACTCAGCACACCACTGAATTGGTGCCATTCATTTATGTAGGCCCAACTCAGGCCACCATTTTGGAAGGTGGTGTGTTGGCAGATGTTGCACCAACTTTATTGAATTTGATGCAATTGCCAGTGCCAGCAGATATGCAAGGTCGCAACTTAATTCGCTTACAGGCATAACCCTCGATACAGGTAGATGATGGAATGACGGCTCACAAAATTTATGCGGTTGTGTTGGCAAGCGTGTTGTGTGCCAGTCATTCGAGTGTTTGGGCTGCGCCAGATTGGGAGTTAGATGGCCCTACACTACAACAGGACTATGTCGATGTGCCTGTAGAGTCGATACAGGAATTTGTGCAAATCTATGGCATTGTCAAAGACAACTATGTGACTGAAAAAAGTGATGATGCCTTGTTTCAGCAAGCCATTCGTGGCTTGGTGAGCGGTTTAGACCGTTATTCACGCTATTTAACTGCTGAAGAATATAAACAACTTTTACAATATACCGAAGGCGACTTGGCCTCGGTTGATTTTACTTTGCGCTATGACGCTGCCCAGCAACATTGGGTCATTCAAAATTTAAGTGCCAATGCCGACTCGGCTAAACAAGGGCTGAAGAATGGCGACAGCCTATTTAAAATTGATAACCAAGAACTGAAAAAGCTGAGTGCAGATCAGGTCAATAACCTGCTCACAGGCTCAGTGGGATCGACTGTAAGCGTACAACGTGCAGCCAATCAGCCTGAAATTATGTTGGTACGCAACAAAAAAGTAGAAACCGATATTCAGGCGCAGATGCTTTCTAATCAGGTCTTGTTGTTAAAAGTACGTGTGTTTCAGCAAGACACCGCCAATGAAATTAAACGCTTAATTGAAGAACATAGCACGCCACGCTTAAAAGCCGTATTGATTGATCTGCGTAATAACCCAGGAGGCTTACTGTCTGCTGCGGTGGAATCTGCCGATTTATTTTTAAATCAGGGTGTGATTGTATCGACCAAAAGTCGTTCTGAAGGCGATCAACAATTTCAGGCGTTACCTAGCTTTGAATTTCAAAATTTAAAAGTCGGAGTACTGATTAATCATCGCTCTGCATCTGCGGCAGAAGTCTTTACTGGTGCTTTAAAAGACCATTCACGCGCTTGGGTGATGGGCGAAAAAAGTTATGGCAAGGGGGTGGTGCAAAAGCTGTTCCCACTTAGCGATGGTGCTGCCTTACAAATGACGGTTTCGCATTATTACACCCCACGCGAGCAAATGATTGAAGGGGTTGGGATTCAGCCGAATCAGCAATATATTCAAAGTCCTGAAATGAAAGAAGAGGCTTATCTTGAGCATGTGGCAGATTTACTGCTGAGCCGCCGTTAAGTCTCATCTGAGTAACACGTATTTTTAGACAGTCTTCATTGTTTAGCGTTTACTCATCTTCAGTATCTAATCCAAACTTTTTCAGACGATAGCGCAAAGAACGGAAAGACATGCCCAATTTTTTTGCTGCCAACGTACGGTTCCAGTGGGTCAGGTGCAGCGCATTCAGTAAAATGTCTTTTTCTACTTTTTCCAAGTAGGCTTCTAAACCTTCTTCAGGCAGTTTGCGTCCTGTCAGCAATACATCTGTCACGATCTGCTGTGGTGTTTCTGCTGTAGGTTGTGGTTCAGTGGTTGCTGTATTGCTCATACTGAATTGGCGCAAGGGTGCGGTTTGTAAGTGTTTGAGATCAATAACATCATCATCACTCAGGGTAATGGCACGTTCAATAATATTGCGTAACTCACGCACATTACCTGGATAGTACTGTTCTAATAAAAATTGCTGGGCACGAGGTGTCAGTTGTTTGGCAGGAATGTCCCATTCTTGTGCAACTTTTTGAATGAAGTGGTCTGCCAATAACAGAATATCTTGTCCACGTTCACGCAAGGCAGGCAAGACCAAATCCATCACGTGAATACGGAAGAATAAATCCTGACGGAAACGTCCTTGCTGAACCAAACTTTCTAAGTCCTGATGACTGGCGCTGATCACTCGAAAATCGACATCAATTTCACTATCTGAACCCACAGGACGGATGCGCTTTTCCTGAACGGCACGCAGCAGTTTGACTTGCATGCTCAGTGGCAGTTCGGCAATTTCATCTAAAAATAAGCTGCCACCATGTGCAGATTGAATCAGACCTTGTTTGTCTTGAGTCGCTCCTGTAAAGCTACCTTTTTTGTGTCCAAATAGCTCGCTTTCCATGAGTTCGGTGGGGATTGCACCACAGTTAATTGCAATAAATGGTCCTTCGTTGCGGTTACTTAAACGGTGAACCAAATTGGCGACAACTTCTTTCCCCGTACCTGATTCGCCTGTAATAAATACAGGCGCTTGCGAGCGCGCAATTTTTTTGATGGTGCTGCGCAATTGCTGAATAGGCAAAGATTGCCCAATCAACATTTTATATTCAAGCTGATCTTGGCTGTGATGATCGGTGGTGTCGAAAGGTTTATTCAGTGCTTTTTCAAGGAGTTGCTGTAAATGTATTTGATTGACAGGCTTGCTGACAAAGTCAAATGCACCTGCTTTTAAAGCAGCAATCGCAATATCCATATTACCGTAAGCGGTCAATACGGCAACAGGTACATTCGGATATTGTTCGGAAATCCATTCAACCAGTTGCAAGCCATTGCCATCGGGCAGGTTTAAGTCGGTTAAGCAAGCATCGTACTGATGTTCTGCCAATAATTGCTTGGCTTGTGCTAAACGATACGCGACATGGGTTTGAATCCCCATACGTGCCAAAGTCATCTGCATGAGGGTACAAAGGTCTTCTTCGTCATCGACCAATAAAACCAAAGGTTGAACAGCGTGCATATTTTCCCCAAAACCACACAAAATTAAATCAAAACCACAGCAACAAGATTGATCCAATATCAATCGCGTTTATTCAATGGCACGTAGACATTTCATCCTGAAACATGCGCCTTGTTCTTGTTCTACATAGCTCAGCTTGGCTTGATTCGCCTCGCAAAAACTATGCGATAGATACAATCCTAAACCAGTTCCATTGATTTCGGTACTGAAAAATGGCTGGAACAGATAGAGGAGATCTTGACTGGCGACACCTGCACCAAAATCCCGCACATCAATATAAATATAAGTTGTTTGCGGGTAGACCGTAATCTCAATGGGCTGCTGTGCAGCATTGTGTCGAATGGCGTTACGAATCAGGTTAATCAGCACTTGGCGAAACTGTGATTCATCAAACTGGATGCTCAGTGGTTCGGTCAGTGTAAGCTGAATTTGACTCGCTGCATCAGGTAAATCTTCCTGAATGAATTGTGGCAAAAATTGATTGAGCTGAATCGCGACAGGCGTGGTTTGTTTATTTTTGACCATACTCAGCGTGTCGTGAATAATCTTATCAATCCGTGTCGCTTGTTTGCTGATCATGTCCGACAGCAATTGTTGCTGTGCAGCATCACTGCCTGTAAATAAATTGTTGGCTTGTACAATGGCTGCCAACGGGTTGCGAATTTCGTGCGCAATACTGGCAGAGAGTTGTCCTAAGGCGGCTAATTTGAGTTGCTGGACTTGCTGATTGATTTTACGTCCATCCTGCAGCGCCAATAAAGTCAGCGTTTGATGTGGCACTTTGAGTTTTTGTACCTGAATATGCACATGAAAATGACTTAGTTGCGACTCGAATTGAAATTTTTCTCCATCTTGCAATTGATCAAATTTGAACAGATCAAATAAATCGGGCTGAATTTTATACAATGGATAGGTCGCGTGCGCATATTTAGGATGAATCCCCAACAGATGACAGGCTGCAGGGTTGCTGAGGACGACATAGCAATTTTCATCTAAAACCAAATAGCCCATTTCGGTTTGTTCTAAAATATAACGGTTGATATTTTGTAGGCGGTTTAATTCCAAAGATTGCGAAAAATTTAGATTTTCTAAAATTTGGAAACGCCGTACTGCAATACGTCCACTGCCATAAACCACCCAAAATAAAAATGCCAATAGCGCACTTTGACCAATATTATTTAGCGATGAAAAGTCCAGCAAACTCCCAACAAAGTGTTGGTAAATCACCATAATCATCGCGATGAGGGTAATGGCTAAGGCTTTACGATTTTGCAGCAAGAGTGATGCTGCAAAAATCGTGATCGCAAACAGCAGACTTAAATATAAATTAGGGCCATCGCTGGCAAAAGTCAGGCTACTGAGCGCGATAATATCGACTGCAAAAAACAGGGTCAGTTGTTGCGTGCTTTTAAAAGGAATATATTTATAGCTGATCAGTTGCAGGCAGCTAAAAATAAAATAGCAGACCAAGGTGTATAGATATAAACCCGGGTGCTGATATTGTGTGCCAAGCTGCTGAAAGGTGAGTAGGGTAATCAGCAGCAAACAAAAGGCAATCAGCAGTCGGTAAGTACCATACCACATGCCAAGATGATACTGATTTAACTCAGAATGTTGTTTTAAATCTGGCATATCGTAAAGGTCTTATTTGTGCATCAACAGCGTTGAAAATTTAGGGTTTAATCAGTCCATAACGAATGGCAAGGTGAGTCAGTTTGACATCACTATCAATATTTAATTTTTCAAAAATACGGTAACGATAGGTATTTACGGTTTTTACACTGACAAACAACTTATCGGCAATTTCCTGTGCGCTAATACAATTCACCACCATCATCGCCACTTGCATTTCACGTTCTGAAAGACTATCAAAAGGCGATTGTTGTGTGTCAGATAAGTATGAACTTGCCAGTTGTTCGGCAATGTCGGCACTGAAGTATTTACCGCCCTGCATGACTTTTTTAATGGCACGTACCATTTCACTGACAGGTGCGCCTTTGGTGATATAGCCTTTTGCACCTGCTTTCAGCAATAAAGAAGGGTAGGGTTCTTCTGCCAAACCACTCACCGCCAAGACCTTAGTGTCTGGTGCAGTTTGCAATAGACGACGTGTGGTTTCTACGCCTCCAATCCCAGGCATGTTCACATCTAACAACACCACATTGGGATGATGCTGACGCACTAAGGTAATCGCTTCTTCACCCGATTCAGCTTGTCCAATCACCTGCACATCGGTATGGTCTTCGAGCATACGGCAAATCCCAGTACGTACCAATTCATGATCGTCGACTACTAAAACTGTGATCACCTACACTCTCCCTTTGAAAAAATCATCTTTTTTGTTACATAAAGCAAAATTAGCTTGCAATGAAACGACAAAATTAGCAATGCTATTCTTAATCTAGAATGAAAAGTTCTGCACAATATGGTGTCAAAAACGATTCATTGTTGTATTTTTAAATGTAAGGCATATTTGAGGTAATACGCAAATGTATCTTACCTCCCTGAGTTGAGTAAGCAGTCGTGAAAAATTCTAAGAAGTCGTTCATGCATGTGCTGGTCGCATCTATGATGTTCAGCCTAAGTTCTGTCAGTTTTGCTGAACTTGTCATCAATCCTTCCTCTGGGAGCGACGGTCAGGCGACCTTAAGTTGGTCTTCGGAGCAAGCCGATCAATTCTTAAATGGTGATCTGGAAAGTACCAGTGCGAGCGCTCAGGCTGCGCCAGAGAGCTATGTTGCTGAACCTACTCCGCCAGGTTCAACGAAAATTACCACTACAGTGCGTAGTAGCAATGGTGTTGCACCTGCTTCCACTGCGCCTAAAACAGTCCGTATTTTAGATACCTCTGCTTATAGCAACCAACCATCAGTTAATGCACGTGCGGCTTTGGTGATGGATGCGCAAACAGGTGAAGTGCTGTATAGCAAAAATACCAATGTGGCATTACCTATTGCATCTGTGACCAAGGTGATGACTGCCGTGGTGACTTCTGATGCACGTTTGAATATGTCTGAACAAATCACTTTGCAATCGATTGATTTTGCAGGTGCAGCAGGTAAAAACTCAAGCTCAACTTTGCGTGTGGGCGACAAGTTAAACCGTGCCGAAGCGTTACTGTTTGCATTAATGAAATCTGAAAATCCTGCAGCAGCAGCGTTGGCACGTACTTATCCAGGTGGGAAAAATGCCTTTGTAGCCGCAATGAATGCTAAAGCGCGTGAATTGGGCATGCATTCTACCCGTTTTACCGAAGCAACAGGCTTAGACCCACGTAATGTATCTTCTGCGCGTGATTTGGGTATTTTGGTCAGTACCGCTTCGCAATATGGTTTGATTCGCCAATTCTCAACCACGCCAACCTATGACTTTAACTTGGGTTATCGTGTTTTAAAATCTAACAATACCAATGCACTGGTACGTAATGGTGGTTGGAATATTAATCTGTCTAAAACAGGCTATATCAATGAAGCAGGGCGTTGTGTGGTGATGCATACCACTTTGAATAACCGTCCTGCAGTGGTGGTGCTTTTGGGTGCAGATACTTCACAAGCACGTACCAATGATGCAACTCGCTTAATGAGTTGGGCAAGCCAGTTACCTAAACGTATTTAAGAGCACATTCAGCTTGGAGCGTTGAGTTATCAATCGTATGACTCAACTTCCGTTAAAGTTGCATGATTCCAAATACAAAAAAACCTGCTAATGCAGGTTTTTTTGATCACGATTCAAAACTTACATGTTTGAAAGGATAGAGTCTTTTACTTGTTGCATTGTAGCATCAATAGAGAGCATCACCGCATCTGCACATTGTTTCATTGCAGTGTCAGGATCTTTCAGACCGTTACCTGTTACGGTACATACAATCACAGAACCTTCTTTGATTTTACCTGCTTTGATGTCGCGCATTGCACCACCAATAGACGCAGCAGATGCAGGCTCAACAAATACGCCTTCATACATTGAAAGCATGCGTTGTGCTTCTAAGATTTCAGCATCAGTTAGCTCATCAAACCAACCTTCTGAATCGCGTACAACGGCTTTGGCATGGTTCCAGCTTTGTGGGTTACCAATACGAATTGCAGTTGCAACAGTTTCAGGGTTTTCTACAGGCGCACCACGTAAGAATGGCGCAGCGCCAGACGCTTGATAACCCACCATGATTGGGCGGCCTTCAGGGTTTGGACCTGTGAATTTGTCCGTTGCTGCGTCATAGACCACTTGCTCGAATTGATCGGCAGATTGGTTGGCAACCGCTTCGGTATAACCCATCCAGTGTGCAGTAATGTTGCCTGCGTTACCTACAGGTAAGCAGTGGTAATCTGGGGCACGACCTAACTCATCTACAATTTCATACGCAATGGTCTTTTGACCTTGTAGGCGGTAAGGGTTGATCGAGTTCACAATGGTCACAGGTGCTTGGTCAGCAACTTCTTTAACTAGACGCATACCATCGTCAAAGTTACCGCGGATTTGCATGGTGATGGCACCGTACATCATCGCTTGTGCCATTTTACCCATGGCAATTTTGCCTTCAGGAATTAAAACGAATGCTTTGATGCCTGCACGTGCAGCATAGGCAGCAGCAGCAGCAGAAGTATTACCTGTAGATGCACAGATAATGGCTTTTGAACCTTCTTCAACTGCTTTAGTAACTGCCATGGTCATACCACGGTCTTTAAATGAACCTGTCGGGTTTAAGCCTTCATACTTCACATAAATTTCAACATCTTTACCAATAATGCGTGGAATATTCTCAAGCTTAATCAGTGGCGTGTTTCCTTCGCCTAGAGAGATTGCACGTGTGGTTGCAGACACTGGTAAACGGTCACGATAACGGTCAACTAAACCAGTATAACGATTGGCATTCGACATGATGATGTTCCAATTGTGTGTAGAGCTTGGCAAGGGGAAATACTCCCCTTCACCCGATTAATTATCAAGCGATTCTAAACGAATTCGTACAATTTCGCCATGAATGGTTGGCAAAGCTTGAATTTGTTGTAACGCTTCATCCATTTTTGATTCTTGAACTGGGTCAGTCAGAATCACGATAGGAATAAGGTCTTTTAAGCGTGATTGTTGCATGATGGCATCAATACTGATGCCTGCACGGCTTAAGATGGTGGTTACATCGGCAAGAACACCAGTTTGGTCTTCAGCATTAATACGGATGTAGTAGCCAGTGGTCATTTCTTCACGGCTTAGAATTGGCAAGTCGGTTAATGCTTCAAATGCCAATTGTGGAATCGTACCTGCACCATCTTCGGTATATGAAATATCACGGACAATATCAACGACATCTGCAACTACTGCAGAGGCTGTTGGGCCTGCACCTGCACCTGCGCCATAATAGAGCGTTGGACCAACCGCATTGGCTTGTACCAAGACCGCGTTTTTCACGCCATTAACATTGGCAATCAATTCTTCTTCAGGAATTAAAGTTGGGTGAACACGCAATTCAATACCTTTATCGGTACGACGGGCAATCCCCAAGTGTTTGATGCGGAAACCGAGTTCTTCGGCATATTTCACATCTTGTGCGGTCACTTTGCCAATACCTTCGGTAAAGACTTTGTCAAACTGTAGTGGAATACCAAATGCACATGAAGCCAAAATAGTCAGTTTGTGTGCAGCATCAATACCTTCGACGTCAAAAGTCGGATCGGCTTCGGCATAGCCTAATTCTTGTGCTTCTTTCAGTACGTCTTCAAATGCACGACCTTTTTCACGCATTTCACTTAAAATGAAGTTGCCTGTACCGTTGATGATGCCTGCCAACCATTCAATTTTGTTGGCAGCCAAACCTTCACGGATGACTTTAATAATTGGAATACCACCTGCAACCGCAGCTTCATAGGCAATTTGTACGGCATTGTCTTCAGCTGCTTTAAATAGCTCATTGCCGTGTTCTGCAAGTAGGGCTTTGTTGGCTGTCACTACTTGTTTGCCGTGCTTCATGGCTTCCATGATCACGTCATAAGCAGGGTGAATACCGCCCATCACTTCAACCACCACGTCTACATCGGGTTGACGGACAATGTCCATCAAGTCGGAGCTTTGCTTGACCGATTCAGGCAAGTTTAGGTCAGGACGCGGACGACGTGTTCCCACATAAGTGATTTCAATTTCACGACCGGTGCGACGTCTAATCTCAGCAGCATTTTCTTTTAATAGTTTAAGGGCACCACCACCCACAGTACCAAGACCGAGGATTGCCAGACGAACTGGTTTCACGTCACACTCCATATTTTAATAACTTTAAGCAAGCCTAGATCATAGCTAAAAAAACGCGCTGACTCTAGGGCAGATCTCACTTATCTTCACAGTATAAAAAAAAGTAAAATAACGCATAAAAAATCGTTATTTATATTGGCTTCATAGATGCTACGTCTTGGTGTATTGGGATGATGCAGCATCCACAGATCCGCTATTTTTATTTGTCTAAGCGCTTGATCAATTCAGCGGTAGACAGATAGCCGCCTAAATATACGCCTTCGGCATTATAAATCGCAGGTGTGCCATTGACGCCCATATTTAAGCCCAATTGATACTGAGCACGAACAGGGTTTTTACAGTTGGCAGGTGCAATTTGTGCGCCATTCATGACCTGATTAAAGGCAGCGTGACGATCTTCGCTACACCAAATTGCTTCCATAGCAGGCATGTGCTGTTCACCACGCGGCCAAGCAATGTAACGGACTTCAATGCCTTTACCATTCATTTCATCCATTTGTTCATGTAGACGATGGCAATATGGACAGCTGACATCGGTAAATACATAAATGACGTGTTTGGTTTTGCCTTTGGCAGGGAATACCAATAAATCTTCCTGTTTTAATTCAGCAAAAATTTTCTTGTTCACGCCTGCTTGCAGGTTTTCACTGACGTTATGCAGTTCTTTGTCACCTAAACGGATCACATCGCCCTGAATAATGTATTTGCCATCACTGGTGGCATAGACCGATGACATGCCTTCAAGACTCACCCAAAATAAATTTGGGACTTCCGTGGCTTTAATGTCGGTAATTTTGGCGTTGATACCTGAAGTTTTAAAATGTTGCTGCAAGGTTGTACTTAAACGCTGTTGTGCATTGCGTTCAATTAGGGTTGATGCTTCACCCGTTGCAGGCGCACTGGCGGTGAGTGTGGTTTGCTTTTTATCTTCATTGTTTGCATTTGAACATGCGGTGATTGCAAAAGCACTTGCCAGTGAACAGGCAATCAAAAGTGTCGAGCGGGTAAATGTCATAAACAACCCTTTCTTGTTGGCATAAAAAATAGAGCGTTAGCATAACAAAAAATATTCGTGATCGTTAGGGGTTGTTGCCATTTCATAAATGGCTTACGTTCATAGATGAAGTGTCAACAGACCCTATGCTTCTACGTCGTTTTTGTTTTTTAAGCCCGTGGATGATGCTGGGCATGCAATTGCTGCATACGGATTTGTGCGACGTGGGTGTAGATTTGTGTGGTGGATAAATCACTGTGCCCGAGCAGCATTTGTACCACGCGTAAATCTGCCCCATGATTGAGTAAGTGTGTGGCAAAGGCATGTCTTAACGTGTGTGGCGATAACTCGGCTTGAATGCCTGCTTGCAGGGCATAGCGTTTAATGGCATACCAAAAATTTTGTCGGCTCATAATGCCGCCATGCACCGTTAAAAATAGATAATCGGTAGCACTTTTATACAGTTGCGGACGCGACTCGGTTAAATATTTTTCTATCCATTCACAAGCGACTTGTCCCATAGGCACCAAACGCTCTTTATTGCCTTTACCTACAATTCGTAAATAGCCTTGTTTTAGGTTGATTAATTCTAAACGTAAATTCAGCAATTCCGTCACTCGTAAACCGCAAGCATATAAGACTTCAAGCATGGCGCGATCTCGTAATCCGAGTGCAGTGTTGATGTCAGGAGCGTGAATTAAGGCTTCAACATCGGCTTCAGATAAATCTTTGGGTAAGGCACGACCTAATTTTGGGGTTTTATGCGCAGCAACAGGGTTGTCAGAGCGCAGTTTGTGCTCTCTTAAAAATTTATAAAAAGAACGCAGTGCAGACAGGCAGCGTGCAATAGAGCGGGGGCTTTTTTGTTGTTTGGTGAGTTCGATGAGTACATCTGAAATATCGTCATGATTCCATTCAGGCATGGGTTTGCTGACATAGTCACTGCATTGAATTAAATCGGACAGATAGGCATTGCGGGTATGCGGGCTGACACTTTGCGCGATTAAATCGTTGCGATAGCCTTCCAAAAAGCTCAAAGCTTCTGGAATTTGTATTGCAGCAGGAATACGAGGTTTTTTGTTCAGCATAGGAATCACAGACGAAATCACAAAATTAATTGAGAAATTCGATAATAAGCAGCGTTATTTTCTACTCTAATCCAATTCAGCAAGGCTGTCGATGTGATATAAAGCATTTAAATGTAAGTCGACCTTATTTGTTAATTGTTCTCATTTGCATGTTATAATATGCAAAATGGTATAGGAATTTCACGGTGCGTTTGTCAGAACTTAAAGCAAAACAAACAGCCATCATCCGTCAGGTATTACGTACCGCCGATGGTGGAACATCCCTTAGTGACTTGGTGGCAAACCGCTTAGAAACACTGGGTTTTGTGCCGGGTACGCAGGTGCAGGTGATTACCAAAGGTATTTTTGGTGGTGATCCAATCCTGATTCAAGTGGGATTTACCCGTTTTGCTTTGCGCAAAGTAGAAGCTGAACGCATTGAAATTGAACAAGGGGTGTCCGCATGAGCGATGCCTTACGTATCGCACTTGTAGGGAATCCAAACTGCGGTAAAACATCTTTATTTAACCATTTGACAGGGACACGTCAAAAAGTTGGCAACTACGCAGGCGTGACCGTAGAGCGCAAAGTGGGTCAGTTCAACTTGCCTTCGGGGCAGGCGGTACGTGTACTGGATTTACCAGGTACATACAGCCTAGAAGCCACCAGCCCAGATGAAGCCATTACCCGTGATGTAGTACAGGGCAAAATTGCTGAAGAAGGTCAGCAAGATGCATTTTTGTGTGTGGTCGATGCGACTAACCTGAAACTGCATTTAGGTTTGGTGCTGGAAATGATTGAGTTGGGACGTCCAATTTTATTGGTGCTCAATATGATGGATGAAGCGCGTCGTCGTGGCATGCAAATCAACACACAAAAATTGTCTGAGCGTTTGGGTGTACCTGTGGTGGAAACCGTGGCAGTGCGTGATTCAGGTATTCAAAACTTAATGCATGCCTTAGATCAGGGCAAATTTGCTGTTCCGCAGACAGAATTGACAGGCTTAACAGGCAGTCAGCATCAACGGATTCAAACCATTTTGCATGATGTGGTGCACTTTGTGGATCAAGAAGACAAACGCTCCGACTTCCTCGATAAAATCTTTTTACATCCTGTATTCGGCTTAGTCAGCCTTGCGGTGATGATGTTTGTTGTCTTCCAAGCGGTATTTGCTTGGGCTGCACCGTTTATGGATGGCATCGAAAGTTTATTTGGCTGGCTAGGCGAAGTGATTGGCGAAAACATTAGCCATCCCTTGCTAAACAGCTTGATTGTGGATGGCATTATTGCGGGCGCAGGCGGTGTGGTAGTGTTCTTGCCACAAATTCTAATTTTGTTCCTGTTTATTCTGATTTTAGAAGAATCGGGCTATTTGCCCCGCGCTGCATTCCTACTAGATAAGCTGATGTTTAGTGCAGGCTTGAGTGGTCGTGCCTTTATTCCTTTGTTGTCCAGTTTTGCCTGTGCAGTTCCAGGGATTATGGCAACCCGCAGCATTGCTGATCCACGTGATCGTTTAACCACGATCATGGTTGCGCCATTGATGACTTGTTCCGCACGTTTGCCAGTATATGCCTTATTGATTGCGGCGTTCATTCCAAATCAAACCGTTTGGGGCATGTTTAATTTACAAGGTTTGGTGTTATTCGGTCTTTATATGGCGGGTATTTTAAGTGCCTTGGGCGTATCGTTTGTGCTCAAATTTTTACAAAAAGACAAATCTGAACACGTGTTGTTAATGGAATTGCCAAGCTACCGTTTTCCAGACCTAAAAAGTGTATGGATTGGTTTACTGGATCGCGCCAAAATTTTCTTAAAGCGTGTCGGTGGCATTATTTTTGCGCTGTCTATTTTGCTATGGTTTTTGTGTACCTTCCCACAACCGCCAGAAGGCGCGACCATGCCTGCGATTGATTACAGCTTTGCAGGGATGTTGGGGCATGTGTTACAGCCAATTTTTGCACCCATTGGTTTTAACTGGCAGATTGTAATTGCTTTGATTCCTGCCATGGCAGCACGTGAAGTAGTCGTGGCAGCATTGGGTACAGTCTACGCCTTGTCTGCAGTTGATGAAGATGCCATGTCCGAAGGTTTGGCCGCTTTAATTAGTGGTGGTGAACTGGGCTGGTCATTGGCAACGGGTTTATCGTTATTGGTGTGGTTTATTTATGCACCGCATTGTTTGGCAACTTTAGCAACGGTAAAACGCGAAACAGGATCATGGCGTACGGTCAGTATTATGACCTGCTATCTATTTGGTTTGGCTTATTTCATGTCATTCCTGACTTATCAAACGGCATCGTATTTGTTGGGTTAAGGCACATGCCTGACCTACAGGAGTAGATGAACATGGTTGAAATTTTAATTGTTGCTGCATTGGTACTGTGGAGTGCTGTAGTAGTCTTTAAAAAAGTCTTTCCCAAGACTTCTGGCGCAGTTTTTCTAAAACTCTCCAATTTCTGTACTGAAAAAGGCTGGCATGGCTTGGCCAAATGGCTAAAACCTGCAGCCGCGGCAGGCTGTGGCGGCAGTTGTGGTTGTGATTCTCAAGATCAACCCGCAGAAAAGAAAGTTGAAGTTCAAGCGGTGAAGTGGAAATAGGCTTGTTTATTCACTTTAGCAATATTCTTTTTAAAAACCGTCTGCAATATGACGGTTTTTTTACGCACTGACACAAAAAAACTGCAGGAACTGCAAACAGAAAAAGCATTCAAAACAGCAAAGTGCTACTATTTTGTCTGTTTCAAAATTAGCGCACAAAATGGGGCAAAAATGTTAATACAACGTGGTGGATTAAAAGTCGTTGCAGGACTTGGTATTTCTGGTGTTGCAGCCGTTAATTTTTTACATCATCAGGGTTACCGCGTTGCTGTGACAGATTCTCGCCCCACACCTCCAGGGCATGACCAAATTCCTGCCGAAGTAGAAACCCGTTTTGGTCAGTTTGATCAGGATTTATTGTTGTCTGCGGAAGAAATTGTGATTAGCCCAGGGCTAGATCCAAAACTCCCTGAAATTCAGGCTGCGATGGCGCAGGGCATTCCTGTGGTGAGTGAAATTCAGATTTTACGTCGTGCGACCGACAAACCTATTGTGGCAATTACAGGGTCTAATGCGAAAAGTACCGTTACCACACTGATTGGTTTAATGGCAGAGCAGGCAGGTAAAAAAGTCGCGGTAGGTGGAAATTTGGGACGCCCTGCGCTGGATTTGATTAAAGATGATCCTGAACTGTATATTTTAGAACTCTCCAGTTTTCAGCTAGAAACCACCTCGAATTTAAATGCAGAAGTGGCGGTAGTGCTGAACATGAGTGAAGACCATTTAGACCGTCATGGCGATATGCTCGGTTATCACACCGCCAAACATCGTATTTTTCAGGGTGTGAAAAAAGTGGTGTTTAACCGTGATGATGCTTTAAGTCGTCCGTTAGTGCCAGATCAAACCCCTATGCAAAGTTTTGGCTTAAATGCGCCTGACCTAAACCAATACGGCTTATTAAAAGATGATGATGGCAGCATGTGGTTGGCACGTGGGCGTGAGCGTTTATTAAAAAGCACCGAGATGTATATTCAAGGCACACACAATATTGCTAATGCATTAGCGTGTTTGGCATTGGGTGAAGCCATTGGTTTATCTATGCACAGCATGCTGGAAACGCTGAAAACCTTTAAAGGTTTGGAGCATCGTTGTGAATTCGTCAAAGAATTACATGGGGTGCGTTATTATAATGACTCCAAAGGAACCAACATCGGTGCAACTTTGGCAGCTTTAGATGGCTTGGGTGCAGCAATTCAGGCACAAGGCGGTAAGGTTGCGATTATTTTAGGTGGGCAAGGCAAAGGGCAGGACTTCACTGCGCTACGCCAATCATTGCAACAATATGCCAAACTGGCAGTGTTGATTGGTGAGGATGCTACGAAAATTGAAACAGCAGTTGCGGGAACAACCCAACTCTTAACTGCAGATACCTTGCAACAAGCAGTTGAAATCTGCCAACAACATACACAAGCGCATGATGTGGTGTTATTGTCACCTGCATGTGCAAGTTTTGATATGTTCTCGGGCTATCCAGAACGTGGTCACAAGTTCGTTGCTTATGTCAACGCACTGGTATAACAACAATAAGGTGTGAGATATGGCTGGCTTTGCTCAGACAACAATCAATAAACTCAATCAGGTCTATGAGCGCTGGTTACCCAAACTGCCAGCGGAAGTGAATGTACGCAATGTACTGATTTTTAGCGTACTGGCGCTGTTATGTATTGGTTCAATCATGGTGGCATCGGCTTCGATGCCTTATGCCGAGCGCATGCATGAAAATGCTTTTCACTATGTTTTCCGCCATGGTATTTCGATTGTGGTGGCCTTGGTTGCTGCTTTTGTTGTGTATAAAGTGCCGCTGAATACATGGTTTAACAATACCTTTTTTCTGTGGATTGTCACCATTGCCTTATTGATTGCAGTTTTGGTTGTTGGTACTGAGGTTAATGGCTCTAAACGCTGGATTCGGGTTGCAGGATTTACCTTACAAGCCTCTGAAGTCGCCAAAGTCATGATGGCCATATTTACTGCAGATTATGTGGTGCGACGTGCTGAAGAAGTGCGTAACAATATTAAAGGCTTGGTACGTCTTGCGGTGATTATGGCCGTGACCGTTGGTTTGGTGATTGCAGAGCCAGATTTAGGGGCTACTGTGGTGATTGCCTTGACCATGCTGGGCGTCTTCTTTTTGGCAGGTGCACCGTTAATTCAGTTCGGGATTGCCTTCGGGGCAATTATTGCCGCCTTTGTGTTTTTAGTGGTGTTCGAGCCGTATCGCTTTGAACGCTTAATGTCGTTCTCAAACCCGTGGAATGACCCTTTGGGTGTTGGCTATCAGTTATCTAACGCTTTAATGGCATTTGGTCGTGGTGAGTGGGTTGGTGTAGGTTTAGGGCACAGTATTCAGAAAATGTCCTATTTACCAGAAGCGCACACAGACTTTATGTTGGCTGTGTTGGGTGAAGAGTTCGGCTTTTTGGGTATTTTTGTGGTGATCAGCCTGTCTTTTGCGATGCTGGTTTCTTGTATTAAAATTGGTCATCGTGCCCTAAAAAACCAATATTTACGTGCAGGCTATTTGGCGTATGGAATCAGCATCATCTTCTTGTTGCAGATTATGGTGAATGCGGGCATGAATATGGGCATGTTGCCAACCAAAGGTCTGACGCTACCATTCATTAGTTATGGTGGTTCATCTTTGATTATGTGCGCAGTCATGGTGAGTCTAATTCTGAAAATTGAAGCCTCGACCCATGAAACCAATCCAAGCCGTGAAGAATCTAGTTTCTAGTCTTAAGCTTCTAGATTCATCTCTTTAGCAGAATTCGGCTGAGCATGGTTTAGCACCATGCTTGGCATTTCAGTTCCACAATGTAAACACTTCACCGTAGCATTCTGCTGTTTCGACACAGGAAAAAGTGGAATAAAAAATAAAGAAAAATATTGCCGCCGTTGTCTTAATTCATATCTGCTGTGGGTACGACAAACAGGACAAGTAAACTGATTGCTTTCCACGACTTTGGTTTTCGGCCCTACACCAAAAATAAAAAACATAGATGCTTCTGCCTAAATCTGCGAATGTGACTTTGAGCATAAACGAATCTGGAATTTTATAAGTAGCAACCGTGTAACGTAGTACCTACAGGAATACGAGATACATCCCATTGTTGAATGCCTTGCTGCAACATACGTGCTGGCGTGTCGAGGACAATAGGGGGCTGATTTAGCGCAGTAAACGCAGCCTGTAGCAATTGTGGGGCTTGGGTTGAGTCTAAAGCCTGAGCAAGGTTTTGTTTAGACAGTTTCTGTCCTTGCGCATTCATGGCCAAAGGCAAGTGCATATAATTAAGGCGTGGGTAGCCTAACAATTGCCCCAAATAAATTTGTCGTGCAGTGTTGTCCAGCAAATCTGCCCCACGAACTACATGCGTGATGCCTTGCAAATAGTCATCCACCACTACCGCCAATTGATAGTTGATAATGCCATCGCGCCGTTTCAATACAAAATCTCCCAAGTCCTGCGCTAGGTTGGAACATTGTTGACCTTGTAAACGGTCTTGAAAGCAGATGTCCTGATCGTTCACTTTGACGCGAATGGCTTGTTCTACAAAATCTAGCCCTAGATTGCGGCAGGTCCCTGCATAAATATGATTAGAGCCAAGCATTTTGCGGGTGCATTGACAGGCATAGACTAAATTTTGTTGCTGTAACTGTTGCAATACGGCTTCATAAAGCTCAAGATGATCTTTCTGGAAAATAATTTCAGCATCAGGTTCAAATTGAAAAGCATCTATGCAGCGCAAGATATGGCTTTCACTACCTGGGTAGATGCGAGGAATATCGGTATCTTCAATGCGGACGAGCCATTTGCCGTGCTGAGCTTTGGCATCACAATAACTGGCTACTGCGGTAATGAGTGAGCCAAAATGCAAAGGGCCGGTTGGCGATGGCGCAAACCGACCTGTGTAGCGAGTGAGCGAAACATCGTTTCGCTGCTGCTCAAGCTCCGAACTGTGTTCGGCTAGGAAATTCTCAACAGTCACGATTAACCGTTGTTTTGCTTCTCTTTGATCTCTGCCAAAGTTTTGCAATCAATACATAACGTTGCAGTTGGACGCGCTTCTAAACGACGTAAACCGATTTCGATACCGCAAGTTTCACAGAAACCATAGTCATCGTTTTTAATCGCTTCAATAGATTGTTCAATTTTACGAATCAATTTACGTTCGCGGTCACGAGTACGCAACTCAATTGCAAACTCTTCTTCTTGAGTCGCACGGTCGTTGACATCTGGCAAGGCTGTATTTTCGTCTTGCATAGTGTTTAAAGTGCGGTCAACTTCTGACATTAACTCTTCTTTCCACGCCATGAGAATTTGACGGAAATGCTCGAGTTGTCCTTCAGACATGTATTCTTCATTTTTTTTAGGCTGATAAGGTGCAATACCAAATAAGCTAGCTGTAGAACCGCCCTCTAAAGCCTTTGGCTTTGCCTTACGCACGCGTTTTGTAGCTTTTTCTTCTACAAGATCTGTTTGTTCGTCCAAGACTTGATTTTGGTTGTCATTCGCCATGTAGGGCATTCCTCATCATATGCGTACGATTGGTACGCGAAAAATATGGTGATATGCAAGTGTTTTTATCCACTCCCAAAGAACAATATTCGATCTTCGGGGGACGTCATCATATAGACTTTTTTTGATTATGGATAGTCTTTGATGTTTGGATGTGTTATCGCATTTTTCGTTGAAGGCATAAAGTAAAGCAAAAGAAATAAAATGAAAAGTTAATAACCTGAAATTTCAAAATTTATTTGTTGCACGATATGCTCAACCCGATGCACCTGAGTGCTAAAACTGCCATCTGCATTCAAATGTAACACACGGTAACCCGGGGCTTCTGTACCTAAAGCAAAGTGTTGGCTGTGTGGTTTGAACTGCACGCAGGTCGATGGGGTTGAGTAAAACTGAATCCCTTGCCATTCATTGAGTGAGTCCTGATGCACATGACCACACAGCACCAGTTTGACGTGACTGTGCCGCGCCAATACATCAATTAATTCTTCAGTATTTTTTAACTTGTGCTGATCAATCCAGTGTGAATGCATATCAAAAGGATGATGATGACAGGCAATGATCACATGCTGATGCGCATGTTGCTGTAAAAGCTGATCTAACTGCTGTAATTGTGCTGCGTCCATCCAGCCATCAATCCGACCTTTAACCGCAGTATTCAGTAAAATGACACTCCAATTGCCCAACTCAATTGCATGAACTTGATTGGACTGTAAATGGAATGGAAAAACCGCGGCATCATCATGATTGCCCGGAATCTGGAAATGCGGCGTATTCAAAGTCTGCATAAACTGCAAATAACGCTGATAGGTTTCAGCAACAGGGATTTGTGCTAAATCGCCTGTATGGAAAATAGCATCGAGCTGCGGATATTGTTGTGTAATATCCTGCATGACCGCATGAAAACTGTGTTCAGGATTCATGTGTACAAACTCTAAATCATCCTGATCCATGAGATGTGTATCTGAAATTTGTACAATGGTCCAGCGTTGCTGATGATTGTTTGAGAATAAAGTCATGCCTGACCCCTTAGACATCCTTCACGGTTTTAATTTGTTGTTGTAACCATTGCAATGCCATAATGACAGGTGCGTTCTTTAGCCGACCATTGGTCAGTAAGTCAGGAATGTCCTGATAATCAATAATATGTAGTTGGATGTTTTCTCCCTCATCTGGCATTCCAAAAACGCCACCTTCCTGTGGTAGCGTGGTATTCGCACTATATAAGTGGAACAGCTCTGCGCATGCACCTGCAGATGGATAAAAACTGAATAAATGTTGTAATTCTTTTAATTCACAGCCCGATTCTTCCAAAGCTTCACGACGAATGCAGCTTTCAGGTGATTCATTACCATCTAACACGCCTGCAATCACTTCGAGTTGCCAAGGCGAGTCGCAATCATCAATTGCACCAATACGGAATTGTTCAATCAGGGCAAATTTTTGTTGTGCTGCATCATAAATGAGTACCCCAGCCGCTTCAGGGCGTTGAATGAGTTCACGCTGAAGGACTGGGGTATAGGTGGTTTGATTAAACAAGCGATGGCTCAGGCTGACTTTCTCAACCTGAATAAACCCGCGATACAGGTATTCACGCTGGTGAATCTGTGCATCGTGTTGACCATAAGTTGCTTGTTGAATAATCTTCATAAACTCTCATCAGGATGAGCAAAGCATAATTTCATCCTAACTGAGATTTGATTGAATACAAACGCTTTTTAAACAATTTATAGCTTATGGTACAATTTTTGACCATGTTCCTGATAAGCGGTTTTCATGGCTTTGAGACCTGATTCTACCTCTGCATCTGCTTGCTCTGTCTTGTTCGCAGCATTTTGATTTTGTGCATAATCTCTCACATTTTGGGTGATTTTCATGGAGCAGAACTTCGGTCCACACATTGAACAGAAGTGTGCAGACTTATGCGCTTCTTTTGGCATGGTTTCATCATGCATGCTGCGAGCGGTATCTGGATCAAGGCTCAGGTTGAACTGATCTTCCCAGCGGAATTCAAAACGTGCTTTAGACAGCGCATTGTCACGGGCTTGTGCACCTGGGTGACCTTTGGCAAGGTCGGCCGCGTGGGCTGCAATCTTATAGGTGATGATACCATCTTTGACGTCTTTTTTGTTTGGTAAGCCTAAGTGTTCTTTAGGTGTCACATAGCACAGCATTGCTGTACCGTACCAGCCAATCATCGCTGCACCAATGGCAGAGGTTATGTGGTCGTAGCCTGGGGCAATATCAGTAGTTAATGGGCCAAGTGTATAGAATGGTGCTTCTTTACAGACTTCAAGTTGCAAGTCCATATTTTCTTTGACCATGTGCATTGGCACGTGTCCTGGGCCTTCAATCATCACTTGCACATCATGTTCCCAAGCACGGTGGGTCAATTCGCCCAAAGTACGCAGCTCACTAAACTGTGCTTCATCATTGGCATCTTGAATACAACCTGGACGTAAACCATCACCCAAGCTGAACGATACGTCATAAGCCTTCATGATTTCACAGATTTCATCAAAATGTGTGTACAGGAAGTTTTCTTCGTGGTGTGCCAAACACCACTGTGCCATGATTGAACCACCACGTGACACAATGCCTGTTAAGCGGTTAGCCGTGAGGGGTACATAACGCAACAACACCCCTGCGTGAATGGTGAAGTAATCCACCCCTTGCTCTGCCTGTTCAATCAGGGTGTCTTTAAAAATTTCCCAAGTGAGGTCTTCGGCAATGCCGTTTACTTTTTCTAGTGCCTGATAAATAGGTACAGTACCAATTGGCACAGGCGAGTTGCGGATAATCCATTCACGGGTTTCATGGATGTTTTTACCTGTCGATAAATCCATGATGGTATCTGCACCCCAACGGGTCGCCCAAGTCATTTTTGCGACTTCTTCATCAATACTTGAACCCAGTGCCGAGTTACCAATATTGGCATTGATTTTGACCAAGAAGTTGCGACCAATAATCATCGGCTCACATTCTGGGTGGTTAATGTTGGCAGGGATAATTGCACGGCCTTCAGCTACTTCCTGACGTACAAATTCAGGTGTGATTTCAGTCAGATTTTTAGCTCCAAAGTTTTGCCCCGAATGCTGACGCATATCGACACCTTCGCGTTGGCGTTGGTTTTCACGAATGGCGATATATTCCATTTCAGGGGTGATGATGCCTTGTTTGGCATAGTGCATTTGGGTGACGTTTTTACCAACTTTGGCACGACGTGGCTTTTGAATATGGGCAAAACGAATCTCTGCAGTGCGAATATCGCGTAAACGCTCTTGACCAAATGCCGAGCTGAGGGTTTCTAGTTTTTCGGTGTCTTGGCGCTCTTCAATCCAACTGTCGCGGATGTTCGGCAAGCCTTTATTCAGATCAATTTCTACATTTGGATCGGTATACACACCAGAAGTGTCATACACCATGAGCGGCGGATTGTGCTCACCGCCTAAGCCTGTTGGGGTGTCGGTCAGTTCGATTTCACGCATTGGCACCTGAATGTCTGGGCGTGAGCCTTGAATATAGACTTTTTTCGATGCTGGCAAAATGCGGGTTAAATCTTTGGCATCTTGCTCGTGTTGAGCAGAAATGTCAGCAGGGGATAGATTCGTTAATTGGTTCATTGCAATGATCCTGAAGAATGAAATCAACGAATCAAGCACGACCAAAAACATTGCAATTGAGTTGTTGAGACTTTAATAGTTCAACATTAACCGTGTGGCTGGGTTTTTAGGTGGCTTGATTCCTACGCAGGTTTTAACCTGATCAGGTTCAACGGTACTTGGGTTTACAGCTTGGTTTGCAGATTTTAGGCTACAAACTCAGCATGGACACAATCTCAGCGAGGAATTACTCGCGCTCCGTCAAGCTGTATAAATAGTAGCACGTTGTTGGTATAAAAGCAGGCTTCGCGCGGCTTTTATTCTTTGATGCCTAATGACAAGTATTTGAGCTTTAAGCGACTTTGGATAATTAGCGAGTAATACAAACGGCATCACTAAAACAATCGCGTTTTGCATGGATGGAGATGTTCTTTAAATTTAAATATTGATGCAACTGTGCATGTACTAAAGCATCATCGCCATATTCACGCTGTTCACGTGCAGTGGGCTGTGCTGCAATTTCAGTGAGTCGTTGTTCACTGCTCATGTGTAAAAAGGCAAGGAATTTACGCGCTTGCTGTGCTAAGGGAGATTTTTGCAACTTTGCCAGTTTTTTAATTTCAAATAATACGGCAGGTTGGATACTGTATTCATCGACATAATCCTGAGAAACAGGACTGTTGACTGTGCCTTTAAACAGCAGCAAGGCATACACTTCGGCTAGATAACGTGCATCCCGTATAAAGTGACTTTTAGGATAACGCTGCACGTAATCTTCCCAAAATAAGGCGCGTTCAGTCAAATCGGCAGCATCAAGGGTGAGTCCACCATCACGCAGGCTGTGCTGCATATTGTCATTGGCCATTCTTTCAATAAAAATCTGCTCGGCATCGGGCATATAAGGTGCAAAAATAATTGCTAAATATTGCGGACTGCGTCGGTATGCAAGCTTGCTTGCACCTGCATCATGCAGTTCTAAGTAGGCTTGTCCTTTGTGTTTCAATAAATACTGATCACGCGCAGCAAATTTTTCAAAATGACTTTGCTGAATGGTGGGGTGTTGAGCCATATCAAACGCGTGTTGTTCAAACGCTAATTGTTCTGTAGCACTGCGTTCTACATGCAAAAAGCGTTGATACATTTGGGTGGAAAGGTCGAGCAATTTTAACTGTTCTGCTAAAGGCAACAGCGGCAAACAGACTTTTAAGTCCTGATTGATCTGCTCTAAGGCAAATGTGGTGCGGGTATTATCAATTTGCTGCATGTTGTGCTGAATGTTGTCACACATTTGGGTTAAATCTACAGGCTCACTGGCACTGGTCTGCACCTGTGGCGGCTCAGGTACAGGCGGAGTATCCGAGTTTTGGCAGGCGAGTAAACCTAAGCAACTGCTAAGCAGTATGATCAGTTTACTCATGCGAAAAAATTTAACCATTACAGCAATTCAACATAAAAATTGATTGGTCATTGAAGGTGATCTCTAAGTGTCAATCCATCATGAGAAAAGTGGTACAAACATACGTCATCAAACAAAAATTAAGCATTGCCAAAAAGTAGAATTTCCAGACCATTCGTACGATGCAGACGGTTTGTAGAAATACACTTCATTGCACAACTAGGGAGAGTGCTCATTGTAAGGTCAAATAGCCGCAAGAAATTGTAGTATTCTGCTAGAGTTTGGTTACATGGTTGTGATGTGAAGCTGAATTGTGAAGCCTGTGTAAGCAGAGGTTTTTTTGAGTTAGCGTTTATGCAATGAATTGAAATAAAATGAAAATTAATGCAATGTAATGAAACTCATACGGAAAAAATGCAAATAAGCTTTAGTATGTGCAGAGTAAAAAGAACATGCAATTGGATTGATGAAATCGCAAAAGTGGGTTGTTAGAAAAACAATGAAAAAAATCGTTTTGAGTCTGAGTTTATTGTGGGCAAGTTCAGAGGCATTTGCTTTAGATTTGCTGCAAGCCTATGCACGTGCTCAACAGAACGACCCGAATTGGCAAGCGCAGCAATTGCAGTATCAAGCCGATCAACTGAATTTAGGGATTGCCCAAGGTAATTTACTGCCAACAGTGACCTTGTCTGGCAATATCACCCGTAAAAGTCAGGACATGAGTCAGGTTAATATCGCAGACTTTCCTAGTGACATGCTAAACAGTGCATCATCCACTTCACGTCAAGTGGCTTTAACTGCGCGTCAGCCATTGTTCCGTTGGGATGCTTGGCAAGCGTTAAAACAAGTTAAAACCTCTTTGAGCTTGAGCGAAGTGACTTTGCGTTTACAACAGCAACAACATATTTTGAATGTGTCTGAAGCTTATTTTAATGTGTTGCGTCAGCAGTCTTTAACCACCGCCTATTTACAAGAAGAAAAAGCCCTGCTGGAACAGCTTAATATGATGAATGCCAAACTGCGTGAGGGTTTGGTGGCTAAAAGCGAAGTCAGTGAAGCCAGTGCGCAATATCAAAATGCACGTGCCAATCGTATTGCGACGCATGTGCAACTGGTGTTGGCACAAGAACAATTGGCACAACTGATTGGCCCGTATCGGGAAAATTTGGCAGTACTGCGTGATGATTTTCAATTTCAGAAACCCGTACCAGAGCGTCTAGAAGATTGGGCACAGTTGGCCCAACAGCAAAATCTAGCCATTTTACAGGCCCGTTTACAGCGCCAATATGCTGAAGACGCACGTCGGGTTGAGCAGGCTGCGCGCTATCCACAAGTTGAGGCCGTTGGCAGCTATGGCTATGCCAAGCAAAGCCCTGAAAGTGTGATGTCACCTGATGGTCAGTTTGATCAGATTGGGGTTGAGATGAACTGGAACGTGTTTAGCGGTGGGCGTGTCAGTAAAAATGTGCAAAAAGCCGCAGTGCAAGTTCAAAAATCGGAAGCTGAACTGGATGCTGCAGTTCGCAAAGCCCAAACCGATGTAAAAAAAGCATATTTACAAGTAGAAACGGATCAGGCCAAATTGCAGGCACGCCAAGCAGCGATGAATTCTGCAGACTTGGTGGCACGTGCCTCGAAAGCGCAATATCAAGAAGGTTTAAAAACCATGGTGGATGTATTGCTGGCACAGCGTAATGCTTTTTCGGCTAAGCAAGATTATCTCAATGCACAATATGATTATTTAAATCATATCTTGCAGCTTAAAGCTGCGGTGGGACAATTAACCGAACAAGACTTGCAGGAAATGAATGCTTGGTTGGTGCAAAAGTCATCGTAACATGGGCTCACTAAGAAAACCGAAATGCAGGATTGTTGTTTAAAGACAGAAACGATCAGACTTTAGAGTTTGGTGAGAAAATGTCATAAAAACGTCATCATTGCTGTGCTTTAATATTGAATCATTGCGTCAGTCTATCCTTTTGTTGTGGAGAGTATTCCTTGAGTACGAATAATCCTGTGTTAAGTCACCATATTTCTTCTCAGTTCAATGAAGATTTGCAGGATGTAAATACCAAATTTATGACCATGGGTGGTTTGGTAGAACAGCAGGTTGCCAATGCGATTCATTCACTCTTGGATACTGATGCAGCGTTGGCGGTAGAAGTGCAATTCCAAGATAATGTGGTTAACCGCATGGAAACCGAAATTGACGAAGCCTTAACTTTGATTTTGGCACGTCGTCATCCTGCAGCCATCGACTTGCGTATGGTCATTGCCATGTCTAAAGCCAATACTGATTTAGAGCGTATTGGCGACGAAGCTGCAAAAATTGCACGTATTGCCCAAAACTTATGTGAGGAAGGCGGTTCGCCACGGGGTTATATGGAAACCCGTCATATTGGCAACCAAGTACGTGTCATGATTCATGATGCATTGGACGCTTTTGCACGTTTAGATGTAGATCAGGCCTTACGTGTATTATTGGCCGATGGGGATATTGACCGTGAATATCAATCTGCAACTCGTACTCTGATGACCTATATGATTGAAGACCCACGTCATATTTCACGTGTAATCAATGTGATGTGGGTGTTGCGTTCATTGGAGCGTATTGGTGACCACGCACGTAATATTTCTGAACAAGTCATCTATATGGTGAAAGGTTTTGATGTGCGCCATACCAGCGTTAAAGAAATTGAAGAAAAAGTACAGGAACGCTAAGTTCTAGTTACTTTTAAGTCTTAAAGCCTCATCTGATGATGGGGCTTTTTTTATGCCACTATTTTTATTGTCCGAATTTCTTTGAGAGTAGAAGCTGGTATATTTTGAAAAATTTTGGGCAAAAAAAATCCCAGACTTTGGGGGAAATCTGAGATTGAAATCGGGGATATTTATTATAGTAAGAGACAATTGCTTATCTCCTTGCAAATAAGTATAGGAAAAGCCAGCACGATAATCATGTGCTTTATTGTAGTGGAATGTAGCGTTTTATATACAAATGTATTTTGGAATTACATTGTTATTTGTGTGATTTATTTTTTATGATTTTATTTTAAATCATTGCTAAGCTACTATTTTTAAGGTTTAAAGATGTGAATGTTCATCTTTGAAAAATCAGCAACAGCTTTCACTTTTTGAATCTTCTTTCAGTTGTTTTGCTGCATGGCTGTAGGTCATGCAAAAAAGGCATAAAAAAGAGCCTTACGAAGGCCACTGCT
Source organism: Acinetobacter sp. YH12136 (assembly GCF_013418545.1). Lineage (NCBI taxonomy): Bacteria > Pseudomonadati > Pseudomonadota > Gammaproteobacteria > Moraxellales > Moraxellaceae > Acinetobacter > Acinetobacter sp. YH12136. Next base: position 34,296 of record NZ_VPBV01000008.1, on the reverse strand, counting down.
GTCCCATAGTTTGCTTTAAATAAAAAAACCTGAGTCCTAACAGTTAAAATATGAGTGCAAACAAACACTTTAACGACCAGGATTCAGGTTTTGTCACATCAGAATACCGTATTTCATGAGCTAATTAAACCTGTTGTGCGACAGGATTTTGAACAACTTGCTAAAGTACACCATGTTGGACAGAAATTTAGAGCGGCTTCCCGGTGGGATCAGTTTATTGCCATATTGATGTCTCAATTCTCTTGTAGGCAAAGTCTGAGAGATATTCAATCCAATTTGGAGTGCCAACAGGAAAAGCTAAGTCATCTCGGAGCAAAGTCTATTCCCCGAAGCACGCTGGCACGAATCAATGAGCAGCAGCCTGCTACCTTGTATCAACAGCTATTTTACAAGTTGCTTAAATACTATGAACACTCAAAAGTAGCTCATAAATTTCGCTTTAAGAATCCCTTGTATTCCTTGGATGCCAGTCATATTGACATGTCGCTTTCCTTATGTGAATGGGCCAAAGTTCACGACTCAAAAGCCAGCATGAAACTCAGTATAGGATTGAATCACAGCAATGATATTCCTGAGTTTGTTGCAGTTGAAAATGGCAAAGAAAATGACATGGTACAAGGCCGCAAATTCCAGTTTCCTGCTGGCAGCATTGTAGTTTTTGATAAAGGCTATGTCGATTACCAATGGTATGCAAATCTGACTGCTCAAAACATTGGATTTGTCACACGTTTTAGGCCTAAATCTGTGTATCAGGTGATCCAGCAACATCCAGTGCTTGAATCCAAAGGTATTCTAAAAGATGAAACCATTCAGCTGAATAGCGCACATGCCCTAAAAAGAAAAGCCCCAGTGTTAAGAAGAATTGAATATAGAGATCAGCAAAGTGGCAAGCACTTTAGCTTTCTCAGCAATAACTTTCATTTAGCCGCCTCCACCATTGCGGCGATTTATAAAGATCGTTGGAAAGTTGAGCTGTTCTTTAAGGCGATTAAGCAGAATCTCAAATTAAAAGCGTTTCTAGGCCGCAGCAGGAACGCAATTCAGACACAAATCTGGATTGCGATGATCGCCTATTTATTGGTGAGTTTCGCTCGACATTTAGGAAAAACAGGTTGGACAGTTCAACGTTTACTCAGAATAATTCAAGTGAATTTGTTTGAAAGAAGAACTTTAAAAGCTTTATTTTCACCCGATAAAATACCCATAAAACAAGAGGAAGCTCAAATGAGCTTCCTCTTGTGAAAAATTGTGGGACAGCAATGTTACGAAGGCTCTTTTTTATATTGGTTCTTGATGTTTAGAATACAGGCGAAATTAGTTTTGAGGTTTTAAACCTTCAGCAACTTCTAAGCTAGCATCATTGTTCAAAAACTTCTCACGCTGTTCTTCAAGAAACTTTTTCGCATCGGCTTCAAACACATTTAAACGCTTTTCGTTAATGAGTGTAGTTTGGTGTTTGAGCCATTCTTGCCATGCCTGCTTAGACACGGTTTCAAACAGTTCCTGACCTTTTGCACCTGGAAATGGCGCAAAATCCATCGCATCCATTTCCTTTTGATATTTACGACAAAACACTTGTTTAGACATAGCGACTTCCCGGTTAGGCATAAAGTTGGGCAAGACGTGTTTGAGCACGTTCAATTGCTGCAGCGACTTGTGCAGGTGCAGTACCACCAATATGATCACGTGCATTTACAGAAGCCTCAAGGGTCAAGGCTTTTTCAAATACATCGGCTTGAATCAAATCAGAGAATTGTTGTAATTGCGCTAAGCTCAGTTCAGACAAGTCTTTACCTTCTTGAACACCTAAGGCTACGGCTTTACCTACAATTTCATGCGCATCACGGAATGCTACGCCATTTTTCACCAAGTAATCGGCAAGGTCGGTTGCGGTAGAGAAACCACGCAATGCTGCTTCACGCATTTCTGCAATATTTGGTACTAAGGCAGGAATCATGTCGGCAAATGCCATGAGTGAGCCACGTACCGTATCAATTGCATCAAATAAAGGTTCTTTGTCTTCTTGGTTGTCTTTGTTGTAAGCCAAAGGCTGACCTTTCATCAGGGTTAATAGGCTCATTAAATCGCCATAGACACGACCTGTTTTGCCGCGCACCAATTCAGGTACGTCTGGGTTTTTCTTCTGCGGCATAATGGATGAGCCTGTGCAGAAACGGTCTGGAATATTCACAAACTTAAATTGTGCCGATGTCCATAAAATCAGCTCTTCAGACATGCGTGACAAGTGCATCATGATTAACGATGCAGCAGCGTTAAACTCAATTCCGAAATCACGGTCTGATACAGCATCTAGCGAGTTTTCAGATACGGCTTCAAAGCCCAATAATTCTGCGGTAAAAGCGCGGTCAATTGGGTAAGTGGTACCTGCCAAAGCGGCAGAACCTAAAGGCATACGATTAACACGTTTGCGGCAGTCAATTAAACGCTCAGAGTCACGTACCAACATTTCAAACCACGCCATAAGGTGATGACCAAAAGTCACAGGCTGTGCGGTTTGTAAATGAGTAAAACCAGGCATAATGGTGTGGGTGTTTTTGGCTGCCAAGCTTAAAATGCCGTATTGTAATTTTTTTAATAATTCTAAAATGGCATCAATTTCGTCACGGACATACAAACGAATATCGGTTGCCACCTGGTCGTTACGGCTACGACCTGTATGTAATTTTTTACCTGTAATGCCAATACGTTGAGTAAGGCGTGATTCGATGTTCATGTGCACATCTTCAAGGTCAATACGCCATTCAAATTGACCTGCTTCAATTTCAGCCTGAATGGTATTTAAACCTTGAATAATATCGTCACGCTCTTCAGTCGTAAGTACGCCTACTTTGGCAAGCATCGTTGCATGCGCAATTGAGCCAGCAATATCTTGTTTATAAAAGCGTTGGTCAAATTGAACAGATGCTGTAAATTCAGCAACAAAAGCATCAGTCGCTTCAGAGAAACGACCGCCCCACATACCCGAAGTTTGGGCTTGTGACGGATTTGAGGAATTAGAAGATGTGGTCATATCGGCTCAATAAAGTAAAAAGCGGTGATTTGGACAAGAGTATAACAAATTCAGATTCACTTGCCGAAGAACAAGCCAATCAAACTTATGCTGATACGCAGGCAGAACAACATGAGCTGTATTTTTTTACGAAAATAGGACGTTGGCAATATCTAATTGAATTATTTATTGGCAGTAATGCCTTGGCAATGGTTTTGGCACTGGCTGAAGCACAAGGTTGGCACGGCTTAAGTTTTGCTCGGGTGCTGCAATACGTACTCTATATCAATTGGGTGGTGTTGTGTTTTGCGGCCTTGGTGGAGTTTTTTCAGGCGCGTTTTTTACGCATGGGCTTGAGTTTATCTTTTTTGGTCAGTTTTTTGCTGCTGCAAGGCATCGTGTTGCTGACCACGCTCAGTTTAAATACCTTGTTGCATTTTGGGCAAAACTTTCATCTACAGCAGTTTGGTATAGATGATCTGTTACATGGCGTTGGACTGCATTTGAGTTATGGCGTGTTATTGGGCGCATTTTGCTTTCGTTATATTTATGTACGTGAACAGGCGATTCAGCAACGGCATAGTGAATTACAAGCGCGGGTACATGCCATGCAGGCGCGTATTCACCCACATTTTTTATTCAACAGCCTCAATAATGTGATTAGTCTCATTGCCATAGATCCCGATAAAGCCGAGCAAATGTTGCTCAATTTGTCGCGTTTATTTCGTGCCAGTTTGCAAGAATTAAAACTGGTTAGCCTGAAAGATGAGATCGAACTTTGCCAGCGATATTTAGACATAGAACAAATTCGTTTAGGCGAGCGTCTGACCGTGGAATGGAAAATTGAACAACCGCAACTGCTCAGTCAGGTACAAATACCCTTATTAACTTTACAACCCTTGTTAGAAAATAGTATTTTTCATGGAGTTGAAAAAGTTTTAGCAAAGAGTACGATAAGTATATTGATCGAAATATTGCAAAACCAAGTCAATATTGTCATTACAAATCCGTATGTCAGCGATAAAATAAATTTAAGACAAGGACACGGTATCGCGCTACAAAACGTGAAACAGCGTTTACAGGCTTATTATGGGCGCAGTGTCGCTTTTCAAAGTTATGCGGGGAATGGTATGTACACGACGGTGTTGCAATATCGCTATAAATAAAAAAACTTGTGATTGTTCTGATTTTTCTTAACTTGATAAAAATAAAGTATTCAACTGAAAAGGAGGGGAAATGGACATCCTAATTTGTGATGATGAGCCTCTGGCAAGAGAGCGATTATCACGTTTGGTCACTCAATTGGGGCATCATGTGGTGGCAACGGCAGCTCATGGGCAACAGGCGATTGAACTGGCAGATGAACATCAGCCGGATGTCATATTATTAGATATTCAAATGCCGGGAATGGATGGTTTAAGTTGCGCTCAACATTTGCGTGAGCTTGACCCAATGCCAGCCATTGTGTTTTGTACCGCCTACGATGAACATGCACTCGAGGCATTTAAGTCCAATGCGGAAGGCTATTTGTTAAAACCTATTATGCAACAGGAATTGCAACAGGTTTTAGATCATTTAACAAAACTCACGCAAGCGCAGATGAGTCATTTAAAACAAAAAGAAAATATGGACGAATTAAAAATAAAACGTCACCAAATCGCGGCGAAAACCTATCGCGGTGTAGAATTGGTGCCAATAGAAAATATCTACTATTTTTTAGCTGATCAGAAATATGTCACTGTGCGTCATAAAAATGGCAGTGTCCTGATTGATGAAACGCTGAAAGATTTAGAAACCGAGTTTGGTGATCAGTTTATTCGGATTCACCGAAATGCCTTGGTCTCGATTCAGTTTTTGGAGGGGCTAGAAGTGGTCAATTCAGGACAGTATCAGGTACGTTGCCGTGAGCTAGATGAGCGTTTGGCTGTTAGCCGACGACATTTGCCTTTATTGCGAGAACGCATCCAAAAACTCTAATTTGTCAGCATCATCGCAGATGAATACGCAACAGATTGATAAATCGGTAAAGAAATAGACTTGCATTTTTAGGGGATCAGGTTAAGTTTAGATGAACTTATTTATCTTGCTTAGCCACTATGATGAAAACCCTGAAAATTGCAACTCGACAAAGCCCGCTTGCGTTATGGCAGGCTGAACACATTCGTGCCCGCTTAGAGGCGATGCATGCCGATTTAACTGTTGAGTTGGTGACCTTTGTCACGCAGGGCGATAAAATTTTAGATACCCCATTGGCAAAAATTGGGGGGAAGGGCTTATTTGTCAAAGAATTAGAAGCTGCCTTAATGGATGGGCGTGCCGATTTAGCCGTACATTCTATGAAAGATGTACCCATGGCATTGCCTGAAGGTCTGAGCTTGGCGGTCATTTGTGAGCGTGAAGACCCACTCGATGCCTTTGTGTCGAATCACTATGCCAGTTTTGCAGATTTACCACAGGGCGCTAAAGTTGGAACCTCAAGCTTGCGCCGTAAATGCCAAATTTTAAAAGCACGTCCAGATTTAGAGATTATTGATTTACGTGGCAATGTGGGTACGCGCTTGTCTAAGCTAGATGATGGTCAGTATGACGCGATTATTTTAGCCAGTGCAGGATTAAAGCGTTTGGGCTTGGCAGAGCGTATTCGTCATACCATTCAGCCTGATGTGAGCTTACCTGCCGTTGGGCAAGGGGCTTTGGGTCTGGAATGTCGTAGCCAAGATCAGGCGGTGTTGGATTTAATTTTGCCGTTAATGCATGCCGAAACCAATGTCTGTGTACGTGCCGAACGTGCTTTTAATGCCTACTTGGAAGGCGGTTGTCAGGTGCCAATTGCAGGCTACGCAACTTTGCAGAATGGTCAGTTGCAGATTGAAGGTCGTGTTGGTAGTGTCGATGGGCAAACCATTCTTAAAGCTGTGCAATTTGGCGCACCTGAACAGGCTGAAATGCTAGGTGAAGAATTGGCAAAAGCTTTATTGGCACAGGGTGCGGGCGAATTACTCAAAGCCCTGTATCAATAATTCATATTGCACCAGAAGCCCATGCTCTTCATTAATACCCGACCTCAAGATCGTGCAGAGGCCTTAACTCAGGCTTTGCAACAACAGCATATTGAGGTCATTGATTTGCCCTTGTTGCAGCTTTCTGCACAGCCGTGGTCGGAGCAACTGGCTAATTTATATGCCCAGTTGCCTCACACGCATATTATTGTGGTGGTTAGTCCGACTGCTGTCGATATTGGGATGCAATATTTAGCCCGAAGCCAAATATCATTGCAGGATTTGCAGCATATACGTTGGGTGGCTGTGGGTGAGAAAACAGCAGAAGTTTTACGTGGATATGGTCTTTACAGCGAAGTCCCGCAGGTTGAAACTTCCGAAGGGATGCTGAGTTTGCCGTGTTTGCAAAATTTGAAAGTCGGCACACACATTGCCTTTTGGCGTGGCGAGGGCGGACGGCAATTTATGATGCAAACACTGCTTGATCAGGGGATGCAGATCCATAATTTTGTATTGTATCGGCGGGAGTGTCCTGCCAGTTCTATTGAAAAAATGCAGGCAGTACGCGCACGTTTAATACAATCTTCAGAATTTATCATGATGATCAGCAGTGAAGCCAGTTGGTTAAACTGGCTAAGCTTAATTCAGCGGGATTTCGATCTACTGAACAAAGGTCATTATTGGGTATTGGGTGATCGTTTAGAGAAAATTTTGCTCGATTATCAAACGCAGCATCATACAAAATATAACGTATTCAAGTTGACCCATTTAAAAACAGAATTAATATTGCAGCAAATGATGCGCATGCAAGGAAAACTATGAAAAAACTGGTTGTGATAGTGGTGTTGATCGCTTTGGTCTGGATCGTCAAATTAAGTTTTGATGTGATGCAAATTTCAGCGCAACAACAGCAACTCAGTCAAAGTTTGCATCTTGCAGAAAAAACCAATGCCAATTTAAATGATCAGTTGGTGGCTTTGCAGCGCCGTAATTATACCCAAGATGCGCCAGAACAGTCCGCAGTATCCAGCGCTGTGCAGCAAGAAGATGCGATTCAACCAGTAGATATGGTGGCGCAGCAATTGGACTTGGTGGAATTTTCCTTACAACAACAACAGTTTCACTATGCGACTGAAAAGCTAGCTCATTTAGACCGTGAGTTAAACGAATATGCTTTAGCTCCTGCTTTGAAACAAAGTTTGCACCAAGTTGTTCAGCAAGATCAGAAACAAATTCAACAATTTATAACAACACGTGATGCGCAATATCAACAAGTAAGTCAGTTATTGCAGCAATTAGATCAACAATTAAAACAGCAAGCTCAACAACCTGAGCTGAACCCTGCCGATGTCGATGATCGTTATTTTTGGCAAAAATGGCTGAGTATTGAATCTGCCAAGCAACCTGCGACACAGTTGATGCAGCGCCAGATTATTTTAAAAGAAGCACAATTGCGTCTATTGCTGGCTCGACAAATCTTTATACAAGGTCAATATGTGCAATATCAACAAGAAGTGAACGACATTATTCAGTTATTACAACAATTGCCTGATCAGAAAGCACAGCAATTGGTTCAGCAATTAGAAAAAATTAAAAATTTAAATATCGTTCCAACGCCAAGTTTAAAAACACGTGCTTTATTGGGGGCGGTATAAATGAAACAGATTTTACTCGCCTATGTGGTGGTCAGTATTGTACTGGTCGCTTTGCTGAGCGTACTGAGTTATGGGCATGGTTCAGGCTATGTTTATGTGTATTGGCGTGAGTGGCAATTACAAACCAATATCTGGTTGCTGTTGTTCTTTTTCTTATCCATCAGTGTTTCGTTGCAAGTGTTATGGTTGCTGTTAAAACGCTATTTTAGCCGTGAGCAGCGTAAAGTCGAAACGGTATTTAATTTTAAAAACCTACATCCTTATGAGCAATTGGCAGTCATTTGGTTATTAGATGCTGCTGAGGATCAGCACCAATTTGTCCGACAAGTCTTTGCCCAGTCAGGTTTGCTGAAAGGGGTGATGGAAGCACGTATGTATTCCATTCAGCAGCAATATCCACAAGCCTTGGCAGCTTTAAATCAAAGCAGTGCTGCAGCTTTTGAATTGGCAGAAATTCAGCGTATTGAAATTTATTTGGCGCAGCAGCAACCTGAACAGGCTTTAACCCATTTAGAGTTTCTAAATCAGCATGAATTATCGCCATGGTTATTTAAAGTTAAAACGGCATATCAAAAGCGTTTAATTGATTTGTGGGGGCAATTTGCTACGCAATATCCTTGGCATTATTTGCGTTCGACTAAATATGGCCATTTAGATGCCGAAAAAAAACAACAATGGCTAACCCAATTACTGATTCAGTTTGAGCAGGTAGATGCAGAAAACTTACAGGCATTGCAGCAGCGCTATTTAGATTTAGGTGAACAAATTTTTAGCCAAAGTTATGCGATTCAGGTGTTGTGGCTGAAAGTACTTTCACGTTTGCCTGATATGACGCAACAGCATGAACAGTTAGCTGTACATTTGTTGAGTGAACAATTTAATCAGGAAGTGTTTTATTTATGGTTCCAGCAACAGTTGTTAAAACAACAGCCTGATTATGTGAAAATTGAACAACAAATAAATATCTGGGAACAGAAATACCCTGCATTACCTGTATTTAGTTTTGCCAAATGGCATATTTTTACAGCAACAGAACGCTATTCAGAGGCAGAGCAATTACTTGCTTTATATCCTGAACATGTATTAATGAGTTATTTAAGGGTTAAATCTAATTTAAAAGATCAGCCTGAATTATTAAAACAGTTAAATTTAATCTTTGAAAATAATTCTAATTTTGTCGAAATTAAAATTTAAAGGTGAGTTGTGTTAACACTATCAGATTATCCTATTATTTTTGAGCAACGTGTCGCATGGGGTGATATGGATGCTTTTGGGCATGTCAATAATGTGGTGTATTACCGTTATATTGAAAGTGCGCGTTTATATTATTTAGACCATTTAAAAATTTTACAGCAAGATGTTTTGACTGTGATTGCCTCAAATCAGTGCAAATATATACGTCCTGTGGTTTATCCTGATATTTTAAAAATTGGCGTTCGGGTAGAAGAATTGCGTAATAGTGCCATGCGTATGCATTATTTAATCCACAGTGAAGCACAGCAAATGGTGGTGGCAGAGGCAGATGCGGTGATTGTATGTGTAGATCGCGTCAATATGCAAAAAACCTTAATCCCTGAAAATGTACGCGCGGGTATTCATAAAATAGAAAAAACCGTACAGCATATTCTTGATTAAATCTTAATAATCAGTTCATAATATGTCCGACTGTTATTTATATGTAGAGTAGTAGATTTTTTATTGACGCTTCGGTTTGATAAAAATAGAATGAATCTGCTTAATTTAATAACTGAATATAAAAAAGCATAGTTTTTGGAGTAAGTATGATGCCCGATATTAGCAATTTATCTGTTGAAGAGTTAAAGCGTTTACAAGCTGAAGCTGAAGCATTAATTGCCACGAAAAAAGATCAAGCAATTGAAGATGCCTATAATCAAATTATCGCAATTGCAGATGGTTTAGGTTTAAGCATTGAGAAAATTCTTGAAGTTGGCGAAAGCAAACGTAAAAAAAGCCCACGTAAAACAGTAGAGCCACGTTATCGTAGCAAAACTAATCCAACAGATACTTGGACGGGTCGTGGTAAACAACCACGCTGGTTAGTTGCTGAATTAGAAAAAGGCGCGAAACTTGAAGATTTTCTAATCTAAGCTTCATCAATTTGTCATTGAGTTGACTTAGAGTTCAAAAACCAAGCAATACGGCTTGGTTTTTTTATCTGTATCAATTGGCGATGCCGAAAAAGTGTGCATAATGTGTGAGTGTTATAAAAAGTCATTCATAGAAAAATTAGTAAGGTTGGTCGTGGTGGCATGATAAAGAAACCCAAATACATCACGTGGTGGATTTTCGCCCTCATTGCATTTTTGATTTTTGTGTTATTACAAATTCCTGCAGCGTGGTTGATTTCAAAATTTTATAAAAACAACCAGACTTTACATAATGTCAGTGGCAACATTTGGCAGGGGCAAGCCGACTGGCAAAAAGGACAATTACGTGGCACTTTAAACTGGAATACGCGCCCTTTAGATTTGGTACTACTGCGTGTTGCTGCCGACGTAGAAGTGCACAGCGGCAATACACAATTGGAAGGCATAGTTGCTTATCGTTTTGGCACGATTTTACTGCAATCACTCGAAGGTCAAATTGCGCCTGAGACTTTAAAAAGTGTTGTGGACTGGCAATGGCCGAGCAATGCGATTCAACTTAAAGACGTTCATTTAAATTTCAAAAAACAACAAGGTTTTGCAAAGTCAGAAGGACAAATACAGTGGGCAGGGGGCGAGTTGCTGTATCGTTTTGCACAGCGCCAAGACCGCATGAATATTCCTGCTTTAAAAGGCAGTTTGTCTGACGAAAATGGTAAATTGATATTCGATATTCGAGATCAACGCGAACAGAAAATGGTGAATATTGCACTGGATCAGAATTTGATGCTGGATGTGCAACTCACCCAACGTTTGTTGATGAATATTGCTTCTTATGAAGGTAAGGCAGGGCTAGATACTTATGTCATCAGTACCCGTCAGCCTTTACTGAAAGGAGGCTTTTGATGCGTGATTTTTCAGAGCGTTGGGCCAACTTAGATTGGAAGCAAGTAGACCGTGTTGCGCCTGTATTATTAACCCTGCTCATTTTGTATTTGTGCTGGAAACTGGCGAGTTTATTTTGGCTGGTGCTTGCACCGCCGCAGGCTATGCAGGTAGATCGGGTAGAATTGGGCTCACAGCAACCACAGATTCCAAATATTTCATCATTTGCGCTATTTCATGAGGTTGGGCGTACCGCTACAGTAGACGATCAATTAAATATGACTTTGCAAGGTGTTGTTGTTGGACAACCGAGTCAGTTCTCATCGGCCGTGATTAAAGTGAATGATGTCGCTGAGCGTTACCGTGTGGGAGATGTGATTGATTCTAGTCAGTATCAATTGGCAGAAGTGTATTGGGATCGGGTGATATTACGTCATAGTAGTGGTGCCACGCGTGAGATATTGTTTAAAGGGATCGAAAATGGTTTAAATCAACCCATTGCCCCATTGATTTCCAGTGGCAATGCGCCCGCAATGGTTTCCCCAACAGCGCCTGCACAACCGAATAATGCAATTGGACAAGCAGTGCAGCGAATTCAGGAAGACCGTGAACAATATTTAAAAGAAATGGGAGTTGAGACCAATACAGGCAACGGTTATGAGGTAACCACACGGACTCCCGCAGCGTTAAGAAATAAACTAGGCTTACAACCAGGTGACCGTATTTTGTCTTTAAATGGGCAGAGTGTTGGGCAAGGGCAAAACGATGCACAGTTATTGGAACAGGCGCGTCGTGAAGGTCAGGTGAAATTAGAAATAAAACGTGGTGATCAGGTGATGACCATACAACAAAATTTTTAAATGAATCGGCATGTTGAACAATGCAGAGGCATATTTAGGGTTAGGAAACACAGTAGATTATGGCTTTATTGAATCATGAGCGTCCATTTTGGGCATTACTGGCTGCTGCACCGCTTGTTGCAATGGTGAGTACTGCAAGTCATGCGCAAACCTGGAAAATTAATTTACGTGATGCGGACTTGACTGCATTTATTAATGAAGTGGCCGATATTACGGGCAAAAACTTTGCGGTCGATCCACGCGTGCGTGGCAATGTCACGGTGATTTCCAACAAAGCCTTAAATAAAAATGAAGTCTATGATCTGTTTTTAGGGGTGCTGAATGTCAATGGTGTGGTCGCCATTCCATCGGGCAATACCATTCGTCTTGTACCTGACAGCAATGTCAAAAGTTCAGGGATTCCCTATGACGGCCGTCAAAATGCACGTGGCGATCAAATTGTGACACGCGTGATTTGGCTAGAAAATACCAATGCCAATGACCTGATTCCTGCTTTACGTCCGCTCATGCCACAGTTTGCACATTTGTCTGCAGTGGGCGGCACCAATGCCTTAATCGTGTCAGACCGTGCCAGCAACATTTACCAGCTAGAAAGCATTATCCGTAATTTGGATGGTACTGGGCAAAATGACATTGAAGCGATTAGTCTACAGTCTAGTCAGGCAGAAGAGGTTATTGGTTTGCTTGAATCGATGAGTTCGACAGGGGCAGCCAAAGATGTGAAAGGCTCTCGTGTGCGCATTGTGGCAGACAACCGCACCAATCGAATTATCATTAAAGGTGACACTGCAACCCGTAAACGCATTCGTCAAATGATTGAAATGATGGATGTGCCTGCCGCAGATCGTTTGGGCGGCTTAAAAGTTTTCCGTTTGAAGTATGCCAGTGCACAGAATTTAGCGGAAATTTTGCAAGGTTTGGTGTCGGGGCAAGCAGTCAGTAGCAGTTCTGGTTCAAATAACAACAGCAGTAATAATAGTAGTACAAGCAACCTGAGTAACAACAATAACAATACGGGCAATTCATCTACAATCTCCACCCCAGGTATTAATTTGGGCGGTAGTTCAAATAGTAATCATCAAAACAACATCACCAGTTTTAATGGCAATGGGGTTAGTATTATTGCCGATGGTTCGCAAAATGCCTTGGTGGTTAAAGCAGACCCGCAACTGATGCGTGAAATTGAATCGGCCATTCAGCAGCTAGATACTCGCCGTCAACAGGTGTTGATTGAAGCTGCGATTATTGAAGTAGAAGGCACTGATGCTGATCAGCTCGGTGTGCAGTGGGCGCTGGGAGATTTAAGCAGCGGCATTGGCTTGATTAACTTTGACAATATCGGTGCCAGTCTGAAAAATGTTGCGGCAGGCTATTTGACAGGTGGTGCAGCAGGTGCAGGTAGTGCGATTGGTGCAGGTACATCTTTGGTTTTGGGTGATTATCGCGAAAGTCGTGATGGTTCACGCAAGCTCTATGGTGCGATGATTCAGGCGTTGAAAGAAAAAACCAAATCCAACTTATTGTCTACGCCATCTATTGTGACCATGGATAATGAAGAAGCCTATATTGTGGTGGGTGAGAACGTTCCCTTCGTAACGGGTTCATTATCCACCAATGGCGGAGTGGCAAACCCATATACCACCATTGAGCGTAAAGATGTCGGGGTGACTTTAAAAGTTGTGCCTCATATTGGTGAAGGTGGCACACTCCGACTTGAAGTGGAACAAGAAGTGTCTGATGTCAAAGCCAATAAAGGTCAGGCACAGGATTTGGTAACCAGTAAACGTGCCATTAAAACTTCTATTTTAGCAGAGCATGGGCAAACTATTGTCTTGGGTGGTCTAATTTCAGATAACTCAATTTACAGTCGTCAAGCTGTGCCAGGCTTAGGTGCGATTCCAGGGCTTGGGCGTTTATTCCGTTCCGATGGTCAATCCAATCAAAAGCGTAATCTCTTGATATTTATCCACCCGACTATTGTGGGTGATAGTCAGGATATTCGTCGTATTTCGCAGCAGCGCTATAGTCAATTGTATAGTTTGCAACTGGCCATGGATGCCGATGGTAGCTTTGCCAAATTGCCTGAAAATGTCAGTGATGTTTATCAGCAGCGTTTGCCTGTATCTCGGGTTGCACCACAAGCAGGGGTGTACCAAACGCTGCCATCGGCTGTGCCTGCCAACCGTACGGCAACGGTGACTACACCTGTTGCAATTGAGCCTGTGGTACAACGTCAAAGCGTGGCATTGCCGCAGCAGGAAGTGAGTAAAACCAAAAATACGGTTACCACAACCACAATTCGTGCTACACCTTAATCGTATCCTGCACAGATTGTGGTTAAGGGCATGTTATGATGTTGCCAAATCACACCAGAGAAATTATTTATGACTTGGAAAATACAAGCAATTAGCGGTGAATTTACTGGCCAGGAAATTAGTATCGACCGTGATATGTTGGTGGGACGCCATCAAAGTGCAGATTTGGTGCTGCAATCGGCGGAAATTTCACGTAAACATGCGGCTTTTTTAGTGAAAGACCAAGCACTTTACGTGCAAGATTTAAACTCCTCGAATGGCACTTTTGTGAATGATTTGCGCATTGCCGATGAAACCTTGCTTAAAGAAGGCGATATTGTGCAGTTTGCTAGCCTGAAGTTCTCTGTGTTTGCACCAGCCGTTGAACTTGAACATGCTGCAGATGTGGCAGAAACGGCAGAAAAAGTAACCGAAGCTACAGAGAAAACAGCTGCACAGCAAATGAATGAGCAAGGCATGCCCGAATTGAATCAGCGTGACAGTTCGGTGCAATTAAACCGTGATGGGATGCCACAAGGGGTTGCTGTACCTAAGCCAGCACCAATTCCAGAGGGTGTCGATATTCATGCGGTTCAGGCTGAACCTACTCCAGTTGCGGTAGAGCAGCCTATTTCTCGTGTGGAACAAGAGAGAGAACAACAAAAAAATGCATCTGTTGGCTTAATTTCACTAATCGTGTTGGTGATTTTAGCTATTTTGGCATGGGTATTGTTTAAATAAGCGACCTTTGCTTTACAATCAGGGCATGCAATCGCATGCCTTTGTCAATTTAGGGGGGAATGATGTCTATTGCTCAGCTCGATACACGCCAAGTTATTTTATTCGACCTTGATGGAACGCTAGTAGATTCTGCCACAGACTTATACCGTGCCATGAACATGAGTTTGAATGCACTGCAGTTACCTTTAGTGACTCTAGAGCAAGTACGTACTTGGGTTGGAAAGGGCACTGCTGTTTTTTGTCATAGCGTGTTGATGCATTTAATGGGGGTTGTGCATCCCGAGCAACATCAACAGCTCTTGAATACCTTTTTAGACATTTATAATGCGGAACCGTGTATCGACACGCAGCCTTTTGCAGGCATTATTGAGTTTTTGGATTGGGCAAAAGCACAGAACAAAACTTTGGTTTGTGTGACCAATAAACCAGAACAACCTGCACGTGCCATTATCGAAGCCTTAGACATGCAAAATTATTTTGATGATGTGATTGGTGGAGACCGTTTTGAAGAGCGTAAACCACATCCGCGTCAATTGCTGCACTGTGTCGAACATTATCAGGTTGACCCTTCGCAAGTGTTAATGATTGGAGATTCTTCCAATGACGTAGAGGCTGCGCGTCGTGCGGGTATTGATTGTATTGTAGTCAGCTATGGCTATAATCATGGTGAATCCATTGCCGATTGTCAGCCACAACAAATCGTGGATAATTTAACTGAATTGTTAAGGATGTGAACCTTAACAATTCATAATTCAACCCAAACCGCTATAAAGGATATCAATATGAGTCAGGCTGTCATGCCCATATTTCGATGGCGACACTAGTCAGAAACGCAAATCATTCTTCACTTCGTCTTATCGAAAAAATTAGTGTATCGAAATAGGGAGCTTCACATGACCACTCAGACTCAATTTGAACAACTTAAAACTGCGGGCTATAACCTGATTCCTGTATATCGCCAACGTCTGGCCGATACCGAAACGCCATTGTCAGTATTTGCACGTTTGAAACAGCATCAACAAGCCTATTTGTTTGAATCTGTAGAAGGGGGCGAAAACTGGGCACGTTATTCTATTATTGGTTTGGGTGAATCTACTGTTTTTTCCTGCAATGCAGGCGAGTTAACCATTCAACATGCAGATGGTTCAGTAGAAAAACAAAACTGTGCACAGCCTTTTCAATATATCCGCGATTTTCAAGCGCAGTTTAAAGTGCCTACACAGGCCGATTTACCCGAATTGCCAAGTTTTACTGGTGGCTTAGTTGGGTATTTTGGTTACGATGCGGTTCGTTATATTGAGCCACGTTTGAAAAATGTGCCGACAGCAGACCCTGTCGGTTTGCCTGATATTTGGATGATGCTGTCTAAAACAGTCATCGTGTTTGATAATTTAAAAGATACCCTGTTTTTAATTGTGCATGCCGATGCAGCACAGGCAGATGCCTATAACAAGGCACAACAGCAGCTCGATGCACTAGAAGAAATTTTAGCAACGCCGATTAGCTTAAAAGCACAAAAGCATACACCGCCACATTTTGAATCACTCACAGGCAAAGAAAAATTCTTGGCGACCATTGATACCGTCAAAGAATACATCCGTGCGGGCGATGTTATGCAAGTGGTGCCTGGACATCGTATGGTTTCAGATTTCGATGGTGAACCTTTACAGGTTTATCGTGCCTTACGTCACCTTAATCCATCGCCGTATTTGTTTTTGGTGCAGGGCAAAACCTTGGCTGACGACCA
This sequence comes from Acinetobacter sp. YH12136, assembly GCF_013418545.1. Lineage (NCBI taxonomy): Bacteria > Pseudomonadati > Pseudomonadota > Gammaproteobacteria > Moraxellales > Moraxellaceae > Acinetobacter > Acinetobacter sp. YH12136. The sequence continues at coordinate 18,000 of NZ_VPBV01000008.1, read as the reverse complement.
ACCGTTTCATATAGTCGGTTCATCACCTGAAATTTTATCGCGTTTGGAAAATGGCATTGCAACCGTGCGCCCTTTAGCGGGTACACGTCCACGTGGCAAAACCAAAGAAGAAGACTTGGCTTTGGAACAAGACTTACTGTCAGATGAAAAAGAAATCGCTGAACATTTAATGCTGATCGATTTAGGTCGTAATGATGTTGGACGTATTGCCAAAATTGGTAAAGTGCAAGTCACCGATCAAATGGTGATCGAACGTTATTCGCATGTCATGCATATTGTCTCCAATGTGCAGGGTGAAGTGCGTGATGATGTAGATGCTTTGGATGTTTTTCAGGCAACCTTCCCCGCAGGCACGCTTTCAGGCGCACCAAAAATTCGTGCTATGGAAATTATTGACGAAGTTGAGCCTGTAAAACGTGGCGTTTTCGGTGGTGCTGTTGGTTATTTAGGCTGGCATGGCGAAATGGATATGTCGATTGCCATTCGTACCTGTGTAATTCGTGAAAATAAGGTCTATGTGCAGGCAGGTGCAGGCTTGGTTGCTGACTCAAATCCTGAATCTGAATGGAATGAAACCCAAATAAAAGCTCGCGCAGTGATCAAAGCGGTTGAATTATCATCAAATGGATTGATTTTATGAGTTTTTAACGGTTTTTTTGAAAAAAACACTTGCACGAATTTCAAGTTTTGCTAAACTGCACACCGTTCCGATACGAAACGTACGAAACACTAAGAAACGCCGGCATAGCTCAGTTGGTAGAGCAACTGACTTGTAATCAGTAGGTCCACAGTTCGAATCCGTGTGCCGGCACCATCTTAGAGAGTTTAAATCGTGAAGTAAAGAACGAACACTGAGTAAGTGTGAAATGGTGGGATTCCCGAGCGGTCAAAGGGAGCAGACTGTAACTCTGCCGCGTAAGCTTCGAAGGTTCGAATCCTTCTCCCACCACCATTAACTTCGATAGAAGTGGTAATTACCAACATAGATGCGGGAGTAGCTCAGTTGGTAGAGCGGCAGCCTTCCAAGCTGCATGTCGCGAGTTCGATCCTCGTCTCCCGCTCCATCGAAGGATTTGTCGCTCTTATAGCTCAGTGGTAGAGCACTCCCTTGGTAAGGGAGAGGTCTCGAGTTCAAATCTCGATAAGAGCTCCAGATACAGTTTAGCGATTATTCGCACAAGATTTTCAAAAAGCAGGCTTATTAGTCTGCTTTTCAAGTATTAGGTGTCTAGTTTTTTAGGCGATATGTCGGGGCAGAGTTTTACTCAGCATTGTGTTCGACGTAAACGAGGAAGATGAACATGGCTAAGGCTAAGTTTGAACGTAATAAGCCACACGTTAACGTGGGCACAATCGGTCACGTTGACCATGGTAAAACAACTTTAACAGCTGCGATTGCTACAGTATGTGCACGTAAGTTTGGTGGTGAAGCGAAAGATTACGCTGCTATCGACTCTGCACCAGAAGAAAAAGCACGTGGTATTACAATTAATACTTCTCACGTAGAATACGATTCTCCAACTCGTCACTACGCGCACGTAGACTGCCCAGGTCACGCCGACTATGTTAAAAACATGATCACTGGTGCTGCTCAGATGGATGGTGCGATCCTTGTTTGTTCAGCGACTGATGGTCCAATGCCACAAACTCGTGAACACATCCTTCTTTCTCGTCAGGTAGGTGTACCTTACATCATCGTATTCTTAAACAAATGCGATATCGTAGACGACGAAGAGTTAATCGAATTAGTTGAAATGGAAGTTCGTGAACTTCTTTCTACTTACGACTTCCCAGGCGACGACACTCCAGTAATCCGTGGTTCAGCACTTGCTGCACTTAACGGTGAATCAGGTCAATATGGCGAAGATGCTGTAGTTGCTCTTGTTGAAGCGCTTGATACTTACATCCCAGAGCCAGTACGTGCAATCGATCAAGCATTCTTAATGCCAATCGAAGACGTATTCTCTATTTCTGGTCGTGGTACAGTAGTAACTGGCCGTGTAGAAACTGGTATCGTGAAAGTAGGCGAAGAAGTTGAAATCGTTGGTATCAAAGACACAGTTAAAACAACTGTAACTGGCGTAGAAATGTTCCGTAAACTTCTTGACGAAGGTCGTGCGGGCGAGAACTGTGGTGTTCTTTTACGTGGTACTAAGCGTGAAGACGTACAACGTGGTCAAGTACTTGCTAAGCCAGGTACAATCAAGCCACACACTAAATTCGATGCGGAAGTATACGTACTTTCTAAAGAAGAGGGTGGTCGTCACACTCCATTCCTTAACGGTTACCGTCCACAATTCTATTTCCGTACAACTGATGTAACTGGTGCAATCCAGTTGAAAGAAGGCGTTGAAATGGTAATGCCAGGTGACAACGTTGAAATGTCAGTAGAATTAATCCACCCAATCGCAATGGACCCAGGTCTACGTTTTGCGATCCGTGAAGGTGGTCGTACTGTAGGTGCGGGTGTTGTTGCTAAAGTAACAGCATAATTATAGAATGTGTTAAACAGGTCGAGAGCTTTGGCTCTCGTTCTGTTTTGTAGGTCAGTAGTTCAATTGGTAGAGCGTCGGTCTCCAAAACCGAATGTTGGGGGTTCGAGTCCCTCCTGGCCTGCCACTTTTTTTAAAAAAGCTTGATGTCGGCTAATCTAGTCATATAATAAGTCGCGAATTCTACGACGAGTACAAAAATGTCGAATGATAAATCGCGTGACGCATTAAGCGACGCGCCAATCCCTCAAAGAAATAATTCTGCTGAAGTTGTTCAATCGAGTTCTCCATTAGACTACGTGTTGTGGGGTATCGCTTTGATTTTATTCATCGCTTCGATGATGGTGAATCAGCATCTTCCTGCGTATTGGGCACCAGCCAATGATATTTGGGTGCGTGTTGGGGTAATTTTGGCTTGTATCGTTGTGGCTTTAGGTTTATTATACGCCACCCATCAAGGCAAAGGCTTTGTTCGTTTGCTTAAAGATTCACGTATTGAGTTGCGTCGAGTCACTTGGCCTACTAAACAGGAAACTGTAACAACGTCATGGCATGTATTGATTGTTGTGGTAGTCACTTCAATTGTATTGTGGTGTTTTGACTATTTGTTAGGCTGGGCAATCAAGTTAATTATCGGGTAAAAGAGCTATGAAACGTTGGTACATTATTCATGCCTACTCAGGTTATGAAAAACAAGTGATGCGTTCGCTTAATGATCGAATCCAGCGTAGCGCTGTTGCCGATAGCTTTGGTGAAGTCCTTGTTCCTACCGAAGAAGTGGTAGAAATGAAGGATGGTAAGAAACGTAAGTCAGAGCGTAAGTTCTTTCCAGGCTATGTATTGGTTGAAATGGAAATGAACGATGAAACTTGGCACATTGTTAAAGAGTGTCCAAAAGTTTTAGGTTTTATTGGTGGTACAGCAGAAAAGCCTGCCCCAATTACGCAAAAAGAAGCTGACGCGATTCTTGCACGTGTACGCAATACTGGTGAAGCACCTCGTCCGAAGACGATGTTTGAACCAGGCGAAGAATTACTTGTGATTGATGGTCCATTCACCGACTTTAAAGGCGTGGTGGAAGAAGTTCAATACGAGAAGTCACGTTTAACGTTGACAATTAATGTATTTAATCGACCTACTCAGGTTGAGCTGGAATTTCGTCAAGTCGAAAAATCCGTTTAAGTTTGAGTGGTTGGAAAACGCCCGATTTATTATGAATCGGGCATTGTTGTTGTAACGGTATCGTTACTTAAAATATTGGGGAGCCTGGCGGCGTTTGTACCCAGAGGTAATTTGAAATGGCTAAGAAGATTGACGGCTATATCAAGCTGCAAGTTCCAGCTGGTAAAGCGAATCCATCTCCACCAATTGGTCCTGCATTAGGTCAACGTGGTGTTAACATCATGGCATTCTGTAAAGAATTCAATGCTGCTACACAAAAAGTTGAACCAGGTTTGCCAATTCCTGTAGTGATCACTGTGTACAACGACAAGTCGTTCACATTCATCATGAAAACTCCTCCTGCTGCAATTCTTCTTAAGAAAGCTGCAGGCATTCAAAAGGGTTCAGCTGTACCTAACAAAAACAAAGTTGGTAAGTTGACTCGTGCTCAATTAGAAGAAATCGCGACTACTAAAGAACCAGATTTAACTGGTGCTGATTTAGAAGCACGTGTGCGTACCATTGCTGGTTCTGCACGTTCTATGGGCTTGGATGTGGAGCTATAAGATATGGCAAAGTTAACTAAACGTCAAAAAGCCATTGCTGCTGCTGTAGAAGCAAACAAAGTTTACACTTTGGAAGAAGCAGTTGAAGTTCTAAACAACCTTCCTGCTGCTAAATTCAAAGAATCTTTGGATGTTGCGGTAAACCTAGGTGTTGACCCACGTAAATCTGATCAGGTTGTTCGTGGTGCGACTACACTTCCTGCAGGTACTGGTAAAACTGTACGTGTAGCTGTTTTCGCTCAAGGTGCTGCTGCAGAAGCTGCTAAAGCTGAAGGCGCAGACGTAGTTGGTTTCGACGACTTAGCTGAAAGCATTCAAGCGGGTAACCTTGACTTTGACGTTGTGATTGCAGCTCCGGATGCAATGCGCGTAGTAGGTAAGTTGGGTACGATTCTTGGTCCACGTGGCTTAATGCCAAACCCTAAAGTGGGTACTGTAACTCCTGACGTTGCGACTGCAGTTAAAAATGCAAAAGCAGGTCAAGCGCGTTACCGTGTAGACAAAGCGGGTATTATCCACGCTGCGATTGGTCAAGTTGGCTTTACTGCTGAAGCAGTTCGTTCAAACGTTGAAACCTTAGTTGCTGACTTGAAAAAGTTAAAGCCTGCAACTTCTAAAGGCGTATACATCAAAAAGATCACTTTGAGCTCTACTATGGGTCCTGGTCTTGTTATTGATGTACAGAACGTTTCTAACTAAGTCTGACTTAGAAAGAATTTTAAAGTCCTGAAAAGTCTCCTTCTCCCTCTGGGAGAAGGTCGGGATGAGGGTTAAACCTCTCCCTAACCCTCTCCTAGCAGGAGAGGGGGACATTCAGGCGGACTTTGAATTGGTAAATGAGAATTTATCAGCGTCAAAGACCTCAGGCGAGAGTAGTTTTATGCTGCTTTCTTAATCTTCCAGCCTGGGTAGACGCGGTGGTGTGATTTATTCCTCCTCCGCGTGTAAGTTCAGCAATGAATTTACGAATTGGGAGTGTGCTTCACGTAAGCACATAAATCACCGTTAGGAGGTTTTACAATGGCTCTTCTTATCGAAGACAAAAAACAGATCGTAGCAGAAGTTAACGAAGTTGCTTCTAAAGCGTTCTCTGCTGTTGTTGCTGACTATCAAGGTATGAGCGTTGAGCAATTAACGGCTCTACGTGTTGAAGCGCGTAAATTAGGTGTTACTACACGTGTTGTACGTAATACTTTGGCTAAACGTGCTTTTCAAGATACGCAATTCACGATCTTGAACGACAACCTTGTTGGCCCAACAATTTTAGCTTTCTCAACTTCTGAAGACGACATGGGTGCAGCTGCACGCTTGTTCGAAGAATTCGCTAAAACGAATAAAGCATTTGAACTTAAAGCTGCTGCATTTGACGGCAAACTTTATCAAGGTGCTGAAGTTAGCGTAATTGCGAATCTTCCGAACCAAGAAAAAGCGCTTACTATGCTTGCAAACGTTCTTCAAGCTCCTATTTCGAAATTGGGTCGCCTTATTACTGCGCTCAAAGAGAAAAACGAGTCAGAAGCTGCATAAGCTTAAATTTATTTCCACACCATTCAATTTCCATTTGGAGTTATTCTCATGGCTTTAACTAACGAAGAAATCTTAAACGCAGTTGCTGAAAAAACTGTTCTTGAACTTGTTGAACTTATCTCTGCTTTCGAAGAGAAATTCAATGTATCAGCTGCTGCTGTTGCTGTTGCTGCTGCTCCAGGCGCTGGCGCTGCTGCTGCAGAAGAGCAATCTGAATTCAACGTTGAGTTGACTTCTTTCGGTGCGAACAAAGTTGCTGTAATTAAAGCAGTTCGTGAAGCTACTGGCCTTGGTCTTAAAGAAGCTAAAGACATCGTTGAAGGCGCTCCTTCAGTGATCAAAGAAGCTGTTTCTAAAGAAGAAGGTGAAGAGCTTAAGAAGAAACTTGAAGAAGCTGGTGCTACAGTTACACTTAAGTAATCTTAAGGGGAGTCGATTTTTTATAATCGACTCCAAAAAATGGCTGATGGCTCTTGGGTCATCAGCCTTTTTGCGTTACAATTATCGGCTCGATTTTTGTTTGAATGATGGGAAAACCATCGAAAACAATATAAATCAATAAAATCAAACGCTTACCAATATTTTTCCACATTTAAAAATATTGTTAAGCGTTTTAATACCACTAAAAATTGCAGCATTTGTAAAGAGTGGTGGCCATATCGGCCTGCGTAATTCCTTCTAAACCCGTTCTGCAGGCGGGTTTAGTTTACTTTCCGAGGACTCCAGATGGCATACTCATATACCGAAAAGAAACGGATCCGTAAGAATTTTGGTAAATTGCCCCAAGTAATGGATGCACCGTACTTGCTTTCGATTCAAGTCGACTCGTACCGTACTTTCCTTCAAGATGGCAAAACTCCAAAAAGCCGCGAAGATATCGGTCTCCAAGCCGCATTTCGTTCAGTTTTTCCTATAGAAAGTTATTCTGGCAATGCTGCTTTAGAATTTGTTGAGTATAGTCTTGGTAAGCCTGAGTTTGATGTACGTGAGTGTATTCTTCGCGGCTCAACTTATGCGGCACCAATGCGCGTAAAAATTCGTTTGATCATTAAAGATCGTGAAACGAAATCAATCAAAGATGTGCGTGAGCAAGAAGTCTACATGGGCGAAATGCCATTGATGACGGATAACGGTACCTTTGTGATTAACGGTACTGAGCGTGTAATTGTTTCTCAATTACACCGTTCACCAGGCGTGTTCTTTGACCATGATAAAGGTAAGACCCACTCGAGCGGTAAAGTGTTGTATTCAGCACGCATTATTCCTTACCGTGGCTCATGGTTAGACTTTGAATTCGATGCCAAAGACCTCGTTTATGTGCGTATTGACCGTCGTCGTAAATTGCTTGCGACTGTAGTGTTGCGTGCATTGGGCTATAGCAATGAACAAATCCTAGACTTGTTCTTTGAGAAAGTACCTGTCTATTTAGACATGGGTAGCTACCAAATTGACCTTGTCCCAGAACGCTTACGTGGCGAAATGGCACAATTTGACATCACTGATACTGACGGCAAAGTGATTGTTGAGCAAGGTAAACGCATTAATGCGCGTCACGTACGTCAAATGGAAGCAGCTGGTCTTGAGAAGCTTTCAGTTCCTGATGAGTACTTGTACGAACGTATTACTGCAGAAGACATCCAGCTAAAAGATGGCGATGTGATTGCTGCAAACACCTTGTTAAGCCATGAAATCATGGTGAAACTTGCAGAAGGTGGTGTTAAACAATTTAACATCCTATTCACCAATGACATCGACCGTGGTTCGTTCATTGCGGACACCTTACGTGCAGATACAACTGTTGGTCGTGAAGATGCTTTGGTAGAAATCTACAAAGTGATGCGTCCAGGTGAGCCACCGACGAAAGAAGCCGCTGAAAATCTGTTCAATAACTTGTTCTTCTCTTCTGAGCGTTATGATTTATCGCCAGTAGGTCGTATGAAGTTCAACCGTCGTTTGGGTCGTCCTTACGAAGTGGGTACAGATCAGAAATCACGTGAAGTTGAAGGTATTTTGTCTAACGAAGACATTACCGATGTACTTAAAACATTGATCGAAATCCGTAACGGTAAAGGTGAAGTCGACGATATCGACCACTTGGGTAACCGTCGCGTACGTTCAGTGGGCGAGATGACTGAAAACCAATTCCGTGTTGGTTTGGTACGTGTTGAGCGTGCTGTAAAAGAGCGTTTGTCACAAGCTGAAACAGACAACCTGTCTCCGCAAGATTTAATCAATGCGAAGCCAGTGGCTGCTGCAATCAAAGAATTCTTTGGTTCAAGCCAATTGTCTCAGTTCATGGACCAAAACAACCCGTTGTCTGAAATTACCCACAAGCGTCGCGTATCTGCGCTTGGTCCAGGTGGTTTGACACGTGAACGTGCAGGCTTTGAGGTACGTGACGTACACCAAACTCACTATGGTCGTGTGTGTCCAATTGAAACGCCTGAAGGTCCAAACATTGGCTTGATCAACTCGCTTTCAGTTTATGCCAAATGTAACAATTTTGGCTTTTTGGAAACGCCATACCGTAAAGTGGTTGATGGTCGTGTAACTGATGACGTTGAGTATTTATCTGCAATTGAAGAAGTAGGTACTGTGATTGCACAGGCCGACTCTGCAGTAGATAAAGACGGCAACCTGTCTGAAGAGTTCGTTTCTGTACGTCACCAAGGTGAATTCGTTCGTATGCCTCCTGAAAAAGTGACGCATATGGACGTATCTGCACAACAGGTTGTATCTGTAGCAGCATCACTGATTCCGTTCCTTGAACACGATGACGCCAACCGTGCCTTGATGGGTTCGAACATGCAACGTCAAGCGGTTCCAACTTTAATTGCCGACAAGCCACTTGTTGGTACAGGTATGGAAGCCAACGTAGCGCATGACTCAGGTGTATGTGTGATCGCGAAACGTGGTGGTCGTATTGAATATGTTGATGCGTCACGTGTGGTGATTCGTGTTAACGAAGAAGAAATGATCGCAGGTGAAGCAGGTGTGGATATCTACAACCTGATCAAATACACGCGTTCGAACCAGAACACTTGTATTAACCAAAAAGTTTTGGTGAAGATGGGTGATAAGGTTGGTCGTGGTGATGTATTGGCTGACGGCCCATCGACTGATGGCGGTGAGCTTGCGCTTGGTCAGAACATGCGCGTTGCGTTCATGACTTGGAATGGTTATAACTACGAAGACTCGATCTTGCTTTCTGAGCGTGTACTTCAAGAAGACCGTCTAACGTCGATTCACATTCAAGAATTGTCATGTGTTGCACGTGATACCAAATTGGGTGCTGAAGAAATCACAGCTGATATTCCAAACGTAGGCGAAGCTGCACTGTCTAAATTAGACGAGTCAGGTATTGTTTATATTGGTGCTGAAGTGACTGCGGGCGATATCCTTGTAGGTAAAGTAACACCTAAAGGTGAAACGCAATTAACACCTGAAGAAAAATTACTTCGTGCAATCTTTGGTGAAAAAGCGGCTGACGTTAAAGATTCATCGCTTCGCGTGCCATCAGGTACTAAAGGTACAGTGATTGACGTTCAAGTGTTTACCCGCGATGGTCTTGAAAAAGACGAACGTGCGCAAGCAATTGAAAAAGCACAGTTAGATGCATATCGCAAAGACTTGAAAGAAGAATACAAAATCTTTGAAGAAGCTGCACGTGAACGTATCATCCGTTTATTGAAAGGCCAAGAGTCTAACGGTGGCGGTACAACCAAACGTGGCGACAAGCTTTCTGAAGATATGTTGTCAGGCTTGGCTTTAGTGGATTTACTTGAAATTCAACCAAGTGATGAAGCGATTGCTGAACGCCTAACGCAAATTCAAACCTTTTTGAAAGAGAAGAGCTTTGAAATTGATGAGAAATTTGCTGAGAAGAAACGTAAACTTTCTACAGGCGATGAGCTCACTACAGGCGTGTTGAAAGTTGTTAAGGTGTACTTGGCTGTTAAACGTCGCATCCAACCGGGTGATAAGATGGCGGGTCGTCACGGTAACAAAGGTGTTGTATCTAACATCTTGCCAGTAGAAGACATGCCGCACGATGCTAACGGTGTACCTGTTGACATCGTATTGAACCCACTAGGTGTACCATCTCGTATGAACGTGGGTCAGATTCTTGAAACACACTTGGGTATGGCAGCCAAAGGTTTGGGTGAGCAAATTGACAAGATGCTCAAACAACAACGTGAGATTGCTGAACTACGTGCGTTCCTAGACAAGATTTATAACAAAGTGGGTGGCGAGCAAGAAGATCTTGACAGCTTAACTGATGATGAAATCTTGGTGTTGGCTGGTAACTTGCGTGCAGGTGTTCCATTGGCTACTCCAGTATTTGATGGTGCTGAAGAAGGTCAAATCAAAGAATTGCTTGAACTTGCTGAATTACCACGTTCTGGTCAGACCGTATTGTATGATGGACGTACAGGCGAGAAATTCGACCGTCCTGTGACTGTAGGTTATATGTACATGCTCAAACTTAACCACTTGGTGGATGACAAGATGCACGCACGTTCTACAGGTTCTTACTCACTTGTAACGCAACAGCCGTTAGGTGGTAAGGCACAATTCGGTGGTCAGCGTTTCGGTGAGATGGAAGTCTGGGCACTTGAAGCATACGGTGCTGCTTATACGCTGCAAGAAATGCTCACTGTGAAGTCGGATGACGTTGAAGGTCGTACCCGTATCTATAAGAACATTGTAGATGGTAACCATTATATGGACCCAGGTATGCCTGAATCGTTTAACGTATTGACCAAAGAGATCCGTTCTTTAGGTATCAACATTGAACTGAAAAATGGTGACTAAGCATCTCCATTAAATCTCCCTAAATCCCTCTTTATAAAAGAGGGACTTTTCCCCCTTTGAAAAAGGGGGATTAAGGGGGATTAAAACTCAGTTAAAAAACAATATTTGTGACCCAGTTGGGCTGTGAAAACCAAGCGCCCAGCACACGGAGAAAAAAATTGAAAGACTTGCTCGATATCATGCGCAAAAAGACGGATTCAGACGGTCATGCTCCAGTAGAGTTTGATCGCATCCGTATTGGTCTTGCGTCACCAGAAATGATTAAGTCATGGTCTCACGGTGAAGTTAAAAAGCCAGAAACCATTAACTATCGTACGTTCAAACCAGAACGTGATGGTTTATTCTGTGCCAAAATTTTTGGTCCAGTAAAAGATTACGAATGCTTGTGTGGTAAATACAAGCGTATGAAATACAAAGGCGTCATTTGTGAAAAATGTGGCGTAGAAGTAACGACTGCAAAAGTTCGTCGTGAGCGTATGGGTCACATCGAACTAGCTTCTCCAGTTGCACACATTTGGTTCTTAAAATCACTTCCGAGCCGTATTGGTCTATTGTTAGACATGACTTTACGTGATATCGAACGTGTATTGTATTTTGAATCTTATGTGGTGACTGACCCAGGTATGACACCATTTGAGAAATACCAACTTCTCAATGACGAAGAATACTTCAATGCTTTAGAAGAGCATGGTGATGAATTCACAGCGAAAATGGGTGCTGAAGCGGTTCAAGATTTGTTGAAAGACATCGATCTTGAAGCTGAAATTGCGCGTTTACGTGAAGAAATTCCACAAACAACTTCAGAAACTAAGCTGAAAAAAGCATCTAAGCGTTTGAAGTTGATGGAAGCGTTCAAAGAGTCGAACAACAAGCCAGAATGGATGGTGATGAATGTACTGCCTGTACTTCCACCAGACCTTCGTCCGCTTGTACCACTTGAAGGTGGTCGTTTCGCGACTTCTGACTTGAACGACCTTTACCGTCGTGTGATTAACCGTAACAACCGTTTGAAGCGTCTTCTTGACCTTGCAGCGCCAGACATCATCGTACGTAACGAAAAACGTATGCTACAAGAGTCTGTTGATGCCTTGTTAGATAACGGTCGTCGTGGTCGTGCAATCACAGGTTCAAACAAGCGTCCGCTTAAATCTTTGGCAGATATGATCAAAGGTAAGCAAGGTCGTTTCCGTCAAAACTTACTTGGTAAGCGTGTTGACTATTCAGGTCGTTCGGTGATTACCGTTGGTCCAAACCTACGTTTACACCAGTGTGGTCTTCCGAAGAAAATGGCACTTGAACTGTTCAAGCCATTCATCTTTGCAAAATTACAAGCTTCAGGTCAAGCAACCACCATTAAAGCTGCGAAGAAAATGGTTGAGCGCGAAACCCCAGAAGTTTGGGATGTACTTGCATCTGTAATTCGTCAACACCCAGTGATGTTGAACCGTGCGCCTACACTTCACCGTTTAGGTCTTCAAGCATTTGAACCGATCCTGATTGAAGGTAAAGCCATCCGTTTACACCCACTCGTTTGTGCTGCGTTCAACGCTGACTTCGACGGTGACCAAATGGCGGTACACGTACCATTAACACTTGAAGCGCAATTAGAAGCGCGTGCGTTAATGATGTCGACCAACAACATCTTGTCTCCTGCGAACGGTGAGCCAATCATCGTACCATCTCAGGACGTTGTCTTGGGCTTGTATTACATCACGCGTGATGCAATCAATGCCAAAGGTGAAGGCATGGTGTTTGCAGATACGCACGAAGTAAACCGTGCATTGGCAACAGGTCAAGTTGACTTACACGCTCGCGTAAAAGCACGTGTACACCAAACCGTAATCAATGAAAATGGTGAGCGTGAGCAACAAACTATTGTTGTAGATACGACACCAGGTCGCTGCTTACTTTGGGAAGTCGTCCCTGAAGGTTTAAGTTTCGAGCAAATTAACCTAGAGATGAACAAAAAGAACATCTCAAAGTTAATCAACTCTTGCTACCGTAAATTAGGTCTAAAAGACACGGTTATTTTTGCAGACCAATTGATGTACTTGGGCTTCCGTCAAGCGACACGTTCAGGTGTTTCTGTGGGTATGGAAGACATGGTTATTCCACCACAAAAACAAGCAATTATTGAAAAAGCAGAAACTGAAGTTCGTGAAATTGAACAACAGTTCGAGCAAGGCTTCGTAACTGCGGGTGAGCGTTATAACAAAGTGGTCGATATTTGGGCACGTACCAACGACCAAGTTGCTAAAGCGATGATGGACAACTTGTCATTCACAACTGTGAAAAACAAACAGGGTGAAGACGAGAAGCAAAAATCATTCAACTCGATCTACATGATGTCGGATTCAGGTGCGCGTGGTAGTGCGGCACAGATTCGTCAGTTGGCGGGTATGCGTGGTTTGATGGCGAAACCAGATGGTTCGATCATTGAAACGCCAATTAAAGCGAACTTCCGTGAAGGTTTGACGGTACTTCAGTACTTCATTTCAACTCACGGTGCGCGTAAAGGTTTGGCCGATACCGCATTGAAAACAGCGAACTCAGGTTACTTGACACGTCGTTTGGTTGACGTTGCACAAGACTTGGTAATTACTGAGCCAGATTGCGGTACTTATGGCGGTTTAGTGATGACACCATTCATTCAAGGTGGTGATGTCATTGAAAACCTTGGTACGCGTGTATTAGGTCGTGTAACTGCAGAAGATGTGAAGAAAGCGGGTTCAGACGAAGTTATTCTGCCACGTAACACACTCATTGATGAAAAACTTGCTAACTTCTTAGAAGAGCAAGGTGTCGATGAAGTAAAAGTACGTTCAGTGGTATCTTGTGAATCGACCTTTGGTGTATGTGCGAAGTGTTATGGTCGTGACCTAGCACGTGGTCACTTGGTGAATCCAGGTGAATCTGTGGGTGTAATGGCTGCTCAATCGATTGGTGAGCCAGGTACACAGTTAACCATGCGTACATTCCACGTGGGTGGTGCGGCAAGCCGAACTTCTGCAGCCAATAGCGTACAAGTGCGTAACAAAGGTTCAGTACGTTTCCATAACGTGAAAACTGTACAACACGCTAAAGGTCACTTGGTATCTGTTTCACGTTCAGGTGAAATTGGTATTGCCGATGAGTTAGGTCGTGAGCGTGAGCGTTATAAACTGCCATACGGTGCGTCAATCTTGCTCAAAGATGGCGAAGCGGTAGAAGCTGGCGGTATTGTGGCGACTTGGGATCCACACACGCATCCACTTGTGACCGAAGTTGCGGGTAAAATCCGTTTCAGCCAAATTGCTGATGGCGTGACTGCAACCTCGAAAACTGATGATGCAACAGGTATGACCACAGTTGAAATCTTGCCAGTGACTTCACGTCCTGCGTCAGGTAAAGACTTACGTCCTGCTGTGGTATTAGACACTGTGGATGGTGGCGAACAGTTCTACTTCTTGCCACAGAACACGATTCTTTCTGTCCGTGATGGCGAAAATATCGGTGTGGGTGACGTTATTGGTCGTGTACCACAAGAATCTTCACGTACTCGTGATATTACCGGTGGTTTACCACGCGTTGCAGACTTATTTGAAGCACGTAAACCAAAAGAGCATGCGATTCTTGCAGAAGTGTCAGGTATCGTGAGCTTTGGTAAAGAAACCAAAGGTAAGAACCGTTTAGTGATTACACCAGATGATGGCTCTGAGATTTACGAAGAGTTGATTCCAAAATGGCGTAACATCAACGTGTTTGAAGGTGAGCATGTGAACCGTGGTGAAACCATTTCTGATGGTCCACAAAACCCACATGACATCTTACGCTTGAAAGGTGAAGTGGCATTAACCAACTACATCGTGAACGAAGTTCAAGACGTTTACCGCTTACAAGGTGTAAAAATTAACGATAAGCACATTGAAGTCATCGTGCGTCAAATGTTGCGTAAAGTTGAAATCACCGATGGTGGCGATACGAGCTTCATCAAAGGCGAACAAGTGGATTACATTCGCGTGGTACAAGAAAACCAAGCTGTACTTGCACAAAACAAGTTCCCAGCGAAGTTTGAACGTCAATTGATGGGTATCACCAAAGCATCGCTTTCAACAGACTCGTTCATTTCTGCTGCATCGTTCCAGGAAACTACACGTGTGTTAACTGAAGCGGCTGTAACAGGTAAAGAAGATGATTTACGTGGCTTGAAAGAGAACGTTGTTGTGGGTCGTTTGATCCCAGCAGGTACGGGTCTTGCTTACCACTTAGAGCGTCGTCGTCAAGAAGCTGAAGCTGCTGAATTGGCATTAGTGAATGATTTCTCTGATGTAGATCAAGCATTAAGCCAAGCATTTAGCGATGAATTTAACGATCTCTAATTCGTTTTAAAGCATCATTTAAAGACGCCTTTCGAGGCGTCTTTTTTTTGCCAACGTTTTAGTTGCATATTTTGCTTTAATAAAGCCGCAATATTGCATATAGTGAATTAAGAACAATTTAAAAATATCAAGAAAACTAAGGGGATAGCTTATGCAATTTAGAGGACTGACACTGTGTTTATCGGCAATGCTACTGAGTGTGTCTGTTTCGGCTGCACCAATGCCAAACAGCATTGTGGTGAAAGACAAAGCCATTGTGCCTATTCTAAAAACTGAAGTGATTCGTACAGTGACAGGTGAAAAGCCTATACGCCATGTAGAAGCCACGATTTTTGAAGTGAGCAATCAGGGTAAAGATATTGTGGCAAAGGAAGTTGTTTTTGATGATGATCAAGCACAGTTTTCAGAGAAACAATTGGGTATTCCTGTGATTCAAAAAGGTGGGGTGATTGTACCAACCTCAAAAATTGAGTTGAATAAAACCCTAAAGCAGGATGGTAAAGTCATTTCTGAAGTGAAAACGATTGATGCAGAAGGCATGGAATATAAGCAGGGGCAGGCGCCAATTCATCGCACATTAAAACTGGATCGGGTCAAAACGCCTGAAAGCAAAGAAACAGTTTCTCATGCTGTGTTTACTGAAGATGGTAAAACCACACGTGATGTGGTGGTAGTTGAAGAAGAGGGTACAGAATCCTTTATGATGCCTTAAGCATTTTACAGAAATACTCATATCTTACTGTGCTTGGTAACAGATTTTTCAAAGTTGATGCCGCAAGATGCACTACGCTTAAAATCAACAACAGCGGGGAGACATCGCGATGAAAAAAGTATTTAGCGTATTGGCAGTTGCAACTGTATCGACCATGTTAATGGCGGGTTGTGAGAGCATGAGTTCAAATGACCAACGTATTGGTGCAGCAGCATTAGGCGGTGCCGTTGGTGGCGCAGCGGGTAACAGCGTAGGTGGTAGTGTTGGTGCAGCAGCAGGCGCAGGTGCAGGTGCAGCAGTTGGAAGTAAAACCCAAGATGGTTCTAACCGTAACGCAACCTATAGTGGAATTGGCGGTGCGATTGGTTCAATTTTAGGTAAAGAAGTGATAGGTGGTAATGCAGGCGCTGCAATCGGTGGTGCTGTTGGTGGTGGTGCTGGTGCAGCCATCGAGCAAAAGCGTTAATCTGAATACGAACAGCCATGCCATCCTACTGAAGTATTTATATTTCAGTACATCCAACGCAGAGTCTTATGATTCTGCGTTTTTTATGCGCTAGCTGAAAAATTAATGCGTTTGGATAAATTGATTGACTGCTTGAGTATAAGCATTATTTTGTCCCAATGACTTGTTGATTTCAGCATGTGAAAGTCGGACAGGCAATAACTGGGTTTGAGTTCCGAATTTCTGTGCTTGTTGAATAAATTGTCGAGCTTGAGTACAGGGTTGATCTGCACGGATGGTTGAGCACACCGCGAGAAATGCAGGTAAAGCTTGATGTAGCTGAGCTATCGGAGAAAGGGCTTTCCAGTTGGAAGGTTGATCATCAAAGGCTTGATCATAAAAACGTGCATGACGTGTTTGCATTATCTTTTCTATATCATAAGCCGCGCTATCTAAAGCAACTGTAGCACGCCAAGGCTGTGGCTGGGGTGCCAGCCAATGGGGGCGAACGGTTAATAGACTGACCAGGTGTGCGCCCGCAGAATGTCCCATCAGCACCAAGCGTTTTGAGTCAGCATGCCAATGCGGTGCCTGATTTTGGATATAAATAAGCGCTTGGGCGATATCCTGAGTTTGCTGCTGTACGGTCACATCTGGAACTAATCTATAGTTGATAGACACAAAAATCCAGTTTTGTTTGGTCCAGTAACTCAGCTTATTTTTGACCACAGCAGCATGATTTTTATCACCCATTTTCCAAGCACCGCCATGGACCATCATCATGAGCGGGGCTGGTGTTTGATCTGTGAGTACTTTGGCAGGGAAATAGACATCCATCACTTGTTGAGGATGAGATCCATAAGCCACATTTTTCAAAGTCTGGACTTTGGTAAATGTATTCGGCACCAAAGCATGGAGGGATGTCGATGAATAGAAACAAAGTAGGGAAAAGATTGGCACAAGATTTTTTTTCATTTTAATGATCCTTTAATTTTAAATACTATCAATGTTCATAATTTTTATGATCCACTGATGTATCAACAGTAATACGTTAATTAATTCATACCTGCTCAAAAAGAGTAGAGAAGTTTGTCGGTGACATTGATCTTTTTGTCTTTTGATTAAAATAATATTACCAACAACGCAGAATCATTAGATTCTGCGTTTTTATGTGAGCTAAAAATTACGTTGCTACGGCTTTGGGCTTTTTACGTCGGATATATAACGTTTTATGCACTTCTGCAATTCGTACACCTGATTCATCGACAATATTGAGCGTATATTGACGTGTCAGAGGCGCATAGTCTTCTGCGATCTGTTTGATTTCCTCGACTTCAGCGGCACTCAGGCGAATATCGGCATACACCGTACTGCGTCCTGGGGCGAGGAAATGAATCGTTGCCGCTTTATCCCAAACAATATATGTTGAACCCAAGTGATGCATCAGAATGAGCATATAAAATGGATCGACCATGGAATAGAGGCTGCCGCCAAAATGTACGCCGACAATATTTTGATTTTTGCGGGTGAGTGGCATTTTGACACGGACATGGTGGTTGGCTAAATCGATTTGATCAATTTCAATACCTGCACCGCGATAGGGTGCATAACGATTTAAAAAATATTTAGAAATAAGTGGAATACTTTGTAGTTTTTTAAGCAGATTCATATGATTTTAACTAACCCGAATTACGGATAAGAAAAGCCCTTGAAAAAAAGGTAGTTAGAGCCATTTAGAAAGTTACGACACAACCCAAAGGCTCTAACTACCATGTACGATTTTACAGAAATTTTTTGTATTGTTGATGATTTTTTCAAAAAATTTGAACCCATCTATTGGCAATTTCTCAAGCAAGAAAACAAACGTCAACGTATCAGACAAGCAACGCTATCTTTATCAGAAATTGTGGCTATCTCCATCTAC
>NZ_VPBV01000007.1:0-108729 GCF_013418545.1 Acinetobacter sp. YH12136 | reverse complement strand
TTCTGATGCTAGTTGGTCTAACACCTTGCAATGTTTGTCTTTTATACGTAATTTAAGGGTTTTCATGTACTTATATTAACAATCAAAACTCAAGGAAAATAGTCCTTAGTTAAATCAAACGACACTTCATGTCGTGTCGCTTATATCTCTGACCTGAAGGACTGAGTTTTACGCTCCATTTGATAAAAAACCGCCCGAAGGCGGTTTCATCTCTAGGAACAGTGTCTTAGTGACCTGTACCGTTGATTGATTTAGTCATATCTTCCACAACTTTCTTGGCATCACCAAAAATCATCATGGTCTTGTCGTTATAGAACAAGTCGTTGTCTAGACCCGCATAACCTGTTGCCATTGAGCGCTTGATGACCATAATGGTACGTGCTTTATGCGCTTCAAGAATTGGCATGCCGTAAATTGGCGAGTTTGGATCGTCTTTTGCCGCAGGGTTAACTACGTCATTTGCACCAATCACCAACACCACATCTGTTGCAGGGAAATCTGAGTTGATTTCGTCCATTTCTAAGATGTCTTCATACGGTACGTCAGCTTCTGCAAGCAATACGTTCATGTGACCCGGCATACGACCTGCCACTGGGTGAATCGCAAAACGCACAGTTACACCTTGCTCTTTTAACAAGTTGGCCAATTCTTTGACTGCATTCTGTGCACGACCTTGCGCCATACCATAGCCCGGTACAATTACTACGCTGTCTGCATTTGACATCAAGAAGCCAGCATCATCAGCAGAACCTGAACGGTAGTTACGTTGCACTTGCGCACCCGCTGCTGCCGTTGGTGCTGCTGCACCGCCCATCGCACCACCAAACAATACGTTGATGATTGAACGGTTCATGGCTTTACACATGATGTAAGAGAGAATCGCACCTGAAGAACCGACCAATGAGCCTGCAACAATCAGCATGTTGTTTTCAAGTGTGAAACCAATACCTGCTGCCGCCCAACCTGAGAACGAGTTCAACAATGACACCACAACTGGCATGTCACCACCACCCACTGGTGCAATCCATACCCACCCGAATGCCAATGCTAAACCTGTCATTGCCCAGAATGAAGTCATGTTGCCGCTCAGGAAGAAGTGAATCCCAAAACCGAGCATGGCAAGGAAAATTAACGCCTGAACAGGTTTTACCCATGCACCCGAAATAGTTTTTGCCCATTTCTTCGCCGCCAATTTACCGTATGCAAAAACAGATGCAGTAAAGGTAATCGCCCCCACGAAACAGCCCACAAACAATTCAAATAAATGAACTTTGCTCATTTCATGGAAAGTAATGCCATTTGCAGCCAACAAGTCTGGACCAAGTTCGATTAACTTGTTGTTATGAATAATCGCAGCAATCGCAATTAAAACTGCAGCCAAACCGACTAAAGAGTGCATTAACGCTACAGTTTCAGGCATTTGAGTCATTGGCACCGTACGTGCGCGGGCAATACCCACCACCGCACCTGCTGCCATAGCTGCCAGAATCATCCACACAACTGGATTGTCTGCCACAAAGAATGTAGTCAAGACTGCAATCGCCATTGCGATCATGCCGTAACGGTTGCCCGCAATCGCAGTTTTAGGCCCAGACAAACCACGTAAAGTTAAGATAAAGAGCACAGCCCCGATTAAATAGAACCAGTCTGCATATTCACGAATAAATTCCATGCATTAGCCCTCTTTTTTCTTTGCTTTTGGTTTGAACATTTCCAGCATACGTGCAGTCACTGCAAAACCACCGAAAATATTGATGCTTGCCAAGAACACAGCAATCGCACCCAGTACACTCACCACATTAATGGTTTGGAAATCGACACTGCCTTCTACACCCATGATTGGTAGACCAACAGTTTGAATCATCGCACCGACAATAATGATTGAAGAAAGTGCATTGGTTACTGCCATTAATGGCGTATGTAACGCAGGTGTTACCCCCCACACCACGTAGTAACCTACGAAGATGGCAAGGACAAAAATCGTAATTGTTTCAACCATGAGAATTCTCCTTAACCACGCTTTAACAGCACTTGACCGTTATGAGTGACCAGCAACGCTTTCTGAATTTCTTCTTCAGGATTCAATGCGAAGTTCTTGTCGTTATCAAATAATGTTTCAACAAAATTCAACACATTACGCGCATATAGTGCAGATGCTTCTGTCGATACAGTCGATGGAATGTTTGGAATACCCAAAATTTTCACACCATTGGCAGTCACTACAGTTTCACCGCATTGTGAACCTTCGACGTTACCGCCCGTTTCGACTGCCATATCTAAAATCACAGAACCCGGCTTCATTTTTGCCACAGTTTCCGCTTTGATTAAACGCGGTGCATCACGACCCGGCAATAACGCAGTGGTAATCACGATATCCGCATTAGAAACGGCTTTATCGACAATCACTGCTTGGTCTTTAATGTATTGTTCACCAGGCATCCAGCCATAACCATTTTTGGCAGCATCGGCAGCTTTTTGTTGTTCTTCTTCAGACATTGGTACGTCTAACCACTTACCACCCAAAGATTCCACCTGATCTTTTGCCGTTGGACGCAAGTCAGTTGCTTCGACTACAGCACCTAAACGCTTCGCTGTTGCAATGGCTTGCAAACCAGCAACACCCACACCCATGATCACAACACGCGCAGGTTTTACAGTACCCGCTGCCGTCATTAACATTGGGAACATGCGTTGATATTCTGCTGCAGCCAACAACACAGATTTATAACCTGCCAAGTTGGCTTGTGATGACAACACGTCCATATTTTGCGCACGCGACAAGGTACGTGGCAAAAGCTCTAAAGCAAATGCAGACACCTGAGCCGCAGCAAATTGGTCTAATTCAGTATTGCGGTAAGGATCAAACATCGCCACCACAGTGCTGTTCGGTGCAAGTTTTTGAATTTCTTCACCCTTTGGGGCACGAACTTTCAAAATCATTTGGCTACCGCGATAAGCATCATCTGTCATGGTCGCGCCTACTTGTTCATAAGCGCTGTCGATATAAGCGGCTTTTACGCCTGCACCACGTTCAATGACTACGCTATGACCCGCGCTAATCAACTTCTTTACTGTTTCTGGCGTCGCAGCGACACGATTTTCACCGACAACAGTTTCGGTTGGAATTCCGATCTGCATGAGCGTTCCTCAAGCTAGTTTTTCTTAAGTCAACATCGTGGATAACGATGCTTTCCCCTCAGGATAAGTTTTGTTGAATTTTTGGATTCTAATGCAACATTTTTAAATTACCACCCAATATTTATTTAATAAATACCCATATTTTGAACTGATGATTCATAAAAATATTGTTGCGAGATATAATTGATAAGTTTTGCTTATTGAATATAAGTCTAATTATTCAGCAAAACTTCGATTTGAAGTGTCTAAAAGAAAAAAAGCGATGCTTTGAGCTTGCAGTTGACCACATTTAAATGAATTAAGCATTGATCATTCTGACACGCATTTCACTTAATTGGGAAAATCCGACTTAGCGCTAAAAGATTGCATATCTATACATTTAAGCGCTAAAAGCAAAAACTTAAACACCAAATTGACTTTTTTGACAATTTTTACACCGCACAACATGGTTCAATTTAGAAGTGTTTTGCGCATCTGAAAACCTTAGAAAAACCTACCTTTGCCTTATGAGTAAAACCGAATATTTGAAACAGTAAAACTTTTAAAAGAAGCTTGAATTTATTCAACTCAGGTCTAAGTTAAGTGCTGCTATTTTTTTCATTTTTTTTGTGCGTCATTTTGTCTGATGATGGATTTTCTCTGTTTTGCAATATTTTCAACTAATTTGCACCATTATCGTGCAAATCCCATTTACTCTACTTTTCACAAAATTTATGCCATCTCAAGCAGACCATCTGCATAAAATCGGCTATGCTTGCTCAAATACAGCACACACAGCTTGATCCATGCAGTCGCATCTGCCTTTATCTATCATGCAACTTGCATTTGTGTGCGCGGCATGTGTCACTTCTCTTGCATCCACCTTGCTCGACAGCATTTTTCATGATCAGACTTAACGCCACACAATGGGGCTCCATCTTTGCCTTATTTGCAGCCTTTTTATTTAGTACCAAAGCCATTTTTATTAAACAAGCTTATGCACTTTCACCGTTGGTCGATGCAACCGTACTCATGGCTTTGCGCATGGCAAGTGTCCTGCCTTTCTTCCTACTGATTTGTTGGCTCAATCGCTACCACAGCCGCAACATCTCTACACGCAATTGGCTGCTGCTGATCTTTGCAGGTTTGATGGGCTATTATTTTTCCAGTTGGTTGGATTTTTTAGGGCTGATGTTCATTAGTGCCTCATTAGAACGCATTATTCTGTTTTTATACCCAACACTCACCGTCTTGGCTTCGAGTGTGATGTATCGGCAGAAACTTAGCTGGTTGAGTCTGTTTGCAATTGCCCTGAGTTATGGCGGAACAGTGATTGTGATGTTACAGGAACAGAGCAATACCCCACATGACACGTATTTTTGGTTAGGCAGTAGTTTGGTGTTCGCCAGTGCAGTGTGTTTTGCAGGCTATTTATTGCTGACCAAAAGCCTGATTCAGCATTTTGGTTCATGGAATTTTACAGGTCTGGCTTTAAGTACTGCCTGCATCGGTACGCTTACGCATTACAGTTTGGTCACACCGAATCCACTGGGACTGGTGCAACAACTGCCTGTAGAAGTGCTGGGCTATGGCATAGCTTTAGGGATATTTGTCACAGTCTTGCCCACCTTACTCATGGCGCACAGTATCGCCCGTTTAGGTGCGGCACAATCGGCCATGATTGCTTCAATTGGCCCCATCTTGACGATTCTATTGGCCACAGCATTTTTAGGTGAACATCTAAATGGCATACAATGGTTCGGCTGCATGCTCAATATTGTAGGCGTGATGATGATCACCTTGTCCAAAAACAAGTTTTCTCATTAAGCTAAAGGCGACATCCTGCCACTAATGAAGTTGAATATTGGATTCAATCTTTGAGCTACTGCAACCCCGTTTTACCATTGACCTTAGGATAATTATGAACACTGCACCCGACATCAGCCAAGATAAAACCCTGCTCTGGTTGATGGCGATTGCCTGTGGTCTATGCGCGGGTGCGAATTATTATTGCCAACCGCTGATTTACTCGATTCATCAATCTTTCCAAATTCCGCAATCCCAAGTGGCATTGACGGTGACTTTTGCACAAGTGTCTTATGCACTGGGTTTATTGTTCATTGTGCCTATGGGCGATATTGTCAATAAAACCAAATTCATTCCCCTATTAATGTTTTTGGCCTCGATTGGCTTATTTTTATGTGCCTTTTCCAGCAATTTAAGCATGTTATGGATTGGCACGATTATCACAGGGCTATTTTCTGTGGCAGCACAAGTCTTAATTCCTTTTGCCACCATGACTGTAAAACCTGAAAAAATGGGTGAAGTGGTCGGTTTATTGATGAGTGGTTTATTGGTCGGTATTTTACTTTCGACCAGTTTGGCAGGTTTGCTGTCCAACTTATTCCATTGGAAAGTGATTTACCTGATTAGTGGCGTGCTGATGCTATGCATTGCTGCAGTACTCAAAGCGCGCTTGCCGTTTGTCTCAACCAGCAAACTCAGTTATTTGGCTGTGTTTCAGTCTATGGGCAAACTCATTTTAGAAGAACGTCGTTTGGTCTATCGTGCCTTGCTCGGTGCGTTTGCTTTTGCAGCGATGAGTGTGTTGTTTTCTACCATTGCAGTATTACTCAAATCCAGTTTTGGCTTAGCCGACTTTATGGTGGGCATTGTGGCAATGGTGGGAGTATTCGGTGCTCTTTCGACTAAACATGTGGGAAAAATTGCAGATCGCGGCTATGTTACAGCACTGACTTGGGGTGGTTTAGCTTTATTAGCAATTAGCTGGGTCTTTCTATACAACGGACAATTCAGCTTATGGAGTTATATTCTTGGTTTTGGCTTAATTAACCTTGGGCTTGCCACCGTACACAGCAGCAACCAAAACGTGATTTTCCGTTTACACCCCGATGCCAAATCGCGGATTAACTCAATTTATATGACCAGTTATTTTACTGGCGGTGCTTGTGGTTCTGCCTTGGGAATCTATGCATGGCAACACGGTGGATGGTTATGGAGTTGCCTAGTTGGTTTGTGTTTTGTTGCCGCCGCAATGAGCTTTGCCCTGCTCGACTGGCAACATCAACGTCAACACACCGCCATGCCTTAAACGCTGCTATTACAATCAAGCAAGTCGCTTAAGACATTTGCATCACAGGATAAAATGGCTGACTCAACTCCACATTTTCTAAATTTTCCAATAAAATTTGGATAAAACACGGCATCAACGCACACAGTAAAGTATTGGCATGGCTGAGTTGTTTGCGGTTGATTGCACTGTTATAAGTTGCACCACCTTGTAAAAGTTGCTGCTGTAACGTCAATAAGCGCTTAAACAAACATGCCAAAATTGTAGCTGAATCATGGATGTGCAATGCCTGCATAATCTGCTGTTTCTCTGCTTCATAATCTGCACGCCATTCAGCTTCAGTCATTTTTTGATTACGCCAATCCCAAAAACTTTGATACAAATAAGGGTTGGTCAGCAACACCTCTAAACTTTGTGGATATTTATCCCAAATAATTCTCGCCATGCGCTGATCGACATCTTTTTGATACATACGCTGCACAAATTGCTGCAAGGTCTGTTGTTGTGTATGCTCTGCTGTCTGACTTTGCGCATACAAGGCACTCAAGGCTACCCATGCTGTCATAAATTGCATATCAAGATCATCATGAAAATCAATGGCTTTTTTCCACCAACTTAAACTGCGCTGCATGCGTAAATTAAATGCCTTTGAAAATTCATTTTTCTTAGTTCGATAAATTTCTTCTAATACCAACATTTTATTCTCACTCTTATGCTGCGTTATCGTTATCTTTTCAACATACTAAAAAACGGCTACGCATACAAATACTGAGCAGTTCCGCTTTAGCACCTACGGTTGCGCTGCTGTGTTCATAGCGAACAAAGCAAAGTTGATGCCAATGGATGTGGGGTGGGGACACTGTCGATTTTCATTTAAACCCCGTATAATGCGCGGTCTTGTGCTTTTGTTTTTCAATTCAGGTGGGTTATGACACGTGCCATCCAAACTTTACAACCTCGCATTTCGGTTGCCCCGATGATGGATTGGACTACCCGCGATTACCGTTTTTTTGCACGTTTATTTAACCCCAATATCATTCTGTATACTGAAATGGTAACCACTGGCGCAATTTTATTTGGTGATGCCAAGCGCCATTTAGATTACAGCAAAGAAGAACATCCTATTGTCTTGCAGTTGGGCGGTTCAAATCCGAAAGACCTTGCGACCTGCAGTAAAATGGCACAAGACTGGGGTTATGATGAAATCAACCTGAATGTTGGCTGCCCAAGTGATCGAGTACAAAACAATAAAATTGGTGCGTGTTTAATGGCAGAACCAGACTTGGTTGCAGAGTGTATTGCCGCCATGCGTCAATCGGTTGATATTCCTGTGACCGTAAAACATCGCATCGGGATTGATGACATGCACTCTTATGCAGAGATGCTGCATTTTGTGGATACTGTGGCTCAAACAGGTTGCAATAACTTTATCGTGCATGCCCGAATTGCCTTATTACAAGGTTTATCGCCTAAAGAAAACCGCGAAGTTCCGCCTCTGCGTTATGAGGATGTGTATCGCCTAAAACAAGACCGCCCCGAATTGTTAATTGAAATTAATGGTGGAATTAAAACGTTTGCCGAAACCCAACAACACCTCAAGCATGTCGATGGGGTGATGATTGGTCGTGAAGCCTATCACAACCCTTATTTACTGGCAGAGCTTGGGCAATTATGGGGGCTAGAATTACCTGACCGTTTTGAAATTATGCAGCGCATGTTGCCGTATATTGAACAACGTCTACAACAAGGTGCACCACTTTCTGTCATTACCCGCCATATTTTAGGTTTATTCCAAAACCTGCCAGGTGCACGTAAATGGCGTCAGGCACTAAGTGGCGGCAATGCCAAAACATTTGCAGATGTAGAGCAAGCATTGGTCAATATTCAAGCAGCAATGCAGCGTACGGAAGACTATTTAAAAGAGCAGCAGCTACAACGACCTACTGAATAAAGTCATTGGCGATGTGCAAAATCAAAGAACTTTTTTATAAGCCATGCCTCGCATGGCTTTGATTTATGTATTTTTAGCCTGTAAGGCATCTAACTTTTTCAACACTTCTGCCACAGCTACCATCGCAAAACTGGACGTGACCACCACCGCCGAACCATAGCCGCCACAGCGCAAGCCTGCGCTTGGGCATACATCGGCACTAGAAAATGGATTGTCGATGGAATACACACAGGTAATCCCAAACTTTTCTTTTGGCTTTTTACAAATACCTTTGCTGCGTAATTGGGCGCGCAATTTGGCCAACATTGGGTCTTGTTCGGTTTTAGATAAATCTGCCACTCGAATTTTCAACGGATCAAGTTTGCCACCTGCACCACCCGAAACAATCAGTGGAATCTTGTTAAAACGACAATGCAGCATCAACGCTAGTTTAGCTTTTACGTCATCAATGCAATCTAAAATCAAATCAGGTGCAGTCGCCAATAACGCTTTGACGTTATCTGGACTGAGGTAATCATCGACCAAATTAATTTTGATACGTGGATTAATGGCGCGACAACGCTCTGCCATGACATTAATTTTTTCATGCCCCAAGGTTGAGCTCATGGCAGGCAATTGACGGTTAATGTTAGATGCTGCGACCACATCCATATCCACCAATGTCAGCTCGCCGATACCTGTACGTGCCAACGCCTCAACTGCCCAAGAGCCGACACCGCCAATTCCAATCACCATGACATGACTTTGGGCATAATGCTGAAAAGCACTGTCGCCATAAATTTTGGCCACACCTGCAAAACGGCGTTCATATTCATCATCTTGAAGAAGATCTGTCATGCTGCAATCAAATTTAATTTCAAAGTGTGGGCATTTTACTGCGTTTCGCAGACTTCGTGTTGTTTCATCTAAAGTTTAGGCAGGTCTAATACTTGAACACTATTCTGCCAAAGCTGTGCGGCTAAAGTTTGCGGTGCAATATCTAAACAATCCGCTAAACCTTCAAGCACATAAATCAGGTTCGCAGGGGTATTTCGGGTTCGTGATTGAGTATCTGTCTGACAACATAAAGGCGTCATATCGGGGCAGTCGGTTTCCAAAACCAAATGTTCAGCACCAATTTCCTGCACAACACGGCGCAGTTTTTTTGCATTGGGATTGGTAATCTGCCCTGTCACACCAATTTTAAAGCCCAATTTGATCAGTGCTTTGGCTTCTTCTACCCCACCGCTAAAAGCATGTGCAATGCCACCAAACTGAAATTGTTGTTGTTTGAGTATTTTTAAGGTTTCGGCATGGGCCTTACGAATATGTAGCAGTACAGGTTTTTGTCGATGGCGTGCGATTTCCAATTGCGCGGCAAAAAAATCTTGCTGCTTTTGAAACGCTTCAGGCTGTTTATGTTCAACCAAAAAAGTGTCTAAGCCAATTTCACCCACCGCGACACAATGCTGTTGTTGCAAAAAATGTTCTAAATCTTGTAAATGTTGGTCTTGATGTTGTTCGATATAAAAAGGATGCAAGCCTGGTGCAAGATGACTTTGTGGCACATGCTCAAGTTGGTTTAAAAACTGTTGTGTAGAGATTAAATCTTGAAAACGTGATTGTACAAAGCCAATCAGTACCAAATGTTCTACGCCTGCTGCCTTGGCCGCATACGCCAATTGCTCCCGATCTGAGTCAAAATCAGGTACATCAAAATGGGTATGCGTATCAAACAGCGCAATGCTCATATTAAGATTTCGCTTTGGTTGTGTTTACTGCACTGGCTTCGGCAGATTTTGCGGTTGCTTCAGAGGCTGCTTCTGTTACAGGCAAATACGCAGCTTTTAAAATCCCCTGCAGTTCTGCATACGGAATGGTTAAACGCGGTAAACCAACGACATAAGGGCCTATTTCATATTCTGCGTATTGCAGAATTAAACCCTGTTGACCTAAATAGTAATTTTCCGACAGCTTAAATTTCCACGCTTGTTCATATTCTTGCACATTGGTGGAAAGTTCAGATGCGATGACCCATTGTTTAAACGCTTCGTAGGCTTTACGCTCCAATTGGGGACGCTGCTTCTCTAACAGAATGTCATTTAACAACACTAATTTTTTCTGCTCTAAATCAAAATTATAGTATTGCTGTGCCGATGCACCATGCGCTCCGCCCAAATAACTGCTGCTATTTAATACCACGGTTGCCAATGGTTGATCTGCATTCAAAATTTTAGGCTTAATCATCAAACTGATTTTATGATTTGAGCTTAAAGCTTTCAGCTCCTGATCAAGTGCCAAAAAGCTTTGCACATAAGGCACAGTTTGTTTTTCTAATTTTTGCGCCAAAGTTTCCACTTGTGCAATGGCTGCTGCAGTGGGGTTGCTGGCAGGTGCATCTGCAGCACTGGCTGCTGTATTTTCACTGGCTGCATTCTCAACTGCTATAGCCTCAGAAGCCGCCTGCTGTGGTGCAATTTCTAAAATTTGTGCCAATTCTTGAATAATTTTCTGATCAATAAAATGGTCGATAAAGGCCTGATTACTATTCAAACGCTCAATTGAAATTTCAGGGCAGTTATTCCCTTCACATTTAGGCAACGACAAATTCAGTTTTTCAGTATCCCCGACCAGTTTTAAGCTTTGTTGTTCCGCCTGCGTCTGCTCTGGCTCGACTGTTTCTGGTTCGGTTTTCTTTGGCTGACATGCAGTAATCCCTAGCGTTGTAATTAAAATACTGATCGCCAAAATACTTTTATTTTTCAACATGGATCCAACCTTGATTTCATCTATTTTTGCTTGTCACCGTACTCACCTACTAAAACATAGATGGATAGATGTCTGCTTTTAAAACTTGTTGTGTTTGTGCTTTGCTTAGGTAAATATCTAACTGCGTGCCATCTTTGACAATTTCATGGGTGCGATAATGCAATCCTAAGCCCTGATCATCAAAAAACCAATCTGCCTGCCCCCAGTATAATTTGGCAGGTGCTGCTTTTTGCACGTCACTGCTTTGTGTTTTGAGCCAATCCTGATAGGCCTGCTGTACAAAAGTATTCATACGGGTTTGTTGTTTGGCATCAATCACATCTAAAACAGACAAGGCTTTTTGCTGCTTCCGATCTGCCACAAAGAAATAATAGCGTTCTTTGACCTGCGTGCCTTCCTGTTTGCTATCTACCCCGACTTGCAACAAAACATATTGATTGCGTTGATATGCCATACGGGTGTACATCGCCAATTCATAAGCTTTATTTTGATCTAATTGTGCCTGCCAAGCATCGGATTTTTTCACATAGGCATCTACGGCTTGCTGCAAACTCATGTTTTGTTTTAAGCCAATTTGATCTTGAATCACCATGGCCTGATTTTTTGCAATCCAACTGTTGAGCCATGTATCTTGGGTATTTAAAGTTTGTACCTCTAATTCAATGCAGTTTTTATTTTCACAAAATGGCAAGGCAATTTCTGCTGCCTGTTGCTTGATATTCAAATACGGTAAAACATCCGCTTGATCTTTCTGAAAAATAGACGTTTGCTCATCTGAGTTTTGATCTTGTTTAGATGAGTCACAGGCGCTAAGCAAAACCATCCCGCTCAAAATTGCACCCAGATAAACCGATTTTTGCTGCATGATTTCCCCAATTCACTTATCAAAAATAATCTTTAATCTTTTACCGCCCCATAATAAAACAGCTTCCTAAAGAAGCTGTTTTAATTTTGAAACTTTTAGCAACGCTGAACATTCATCTACGCTACGCTGATCGCACCTGCCAGATCAAACATTAGCAACGGCTTAGTGCTCGCGCGTGTTTCTAAACTCAATGTCAGGGTAACGCTCTTGCATTAACTGTAAATTCACACGGCTTGGCGCGAGATAAGTTAAGTGACCACCACCATCGACAGACAACTGATCGTGGGCTTTTTTCTTAAATTCGTTAAACTTTTTCTCATCGGCACAAGACACCCAGCGTACCGTGTTGATGCTGACAGGCTCGTAAATACAATCGACTTTGTATTCTTCTTTCAGGCGATAGGCGACGACTTCAAACTGTAGCACACCAACAGCACCTACGATTAAATCATTGCTGTTTTGTGGCATAAAGACTTGCGTTGCACCTTCTTCTGAAAGCTCTTTAAGGCCTTTTTGCAGCTGTTTGGACTTCAATGGGTCTTTCAAGCGTACACGACGGAACATTTCAGGTGCGAAGTGCGGAATCCCTGTAAATTGCAACTTTTCACCCGAAGTGAAGGTATCGCCAATTTGAATCGTCCCGTGGTTATGTAGACCAATAATGTCGCCCGGCCAAGCTTCTTCGAGGTGCTGACGGTCACCTGCCAAGAAGGTCAAGGCATCGCTGATACGTACATCTTTATCAATACGCACATGCTTCATTTTTAAGCCTTTTTCATACTTGCCTGAACAGATTCGCATGAAAGCAATACGGTCACGGTGCTTCGGATCCATATTGGCCTGAATTTTAAAAACAAAACCACTAAAGCCTTCTTCATTGGCTTCTACAATACGGTCTTGCGTTGGATGTGCTTTTGGCGGCGGCGCATATTCACTGAATGCATTCAATACATGATCTACACCGAAGTTACCCAAAGCAGTACCAAATAGCACTGGTGTTTGACGACCCGCTAAAAACTCTTCACGGTCTAAAGGCTCATTCGCCATTTGTACCAATTCAAGTGATTCTTCAAATGCCGCCCATGCCAATTCACCTACTTTTTCACGTAGGTCTGCATGGTTATAGCCATCACGTACTTCAATTTCAGGAATGGTTGAACCAAAACCTGATTTGTACACATAAAACTTTTCTTCGATGAGGTTAAACACCCCTGCGAAATCACGCCCTGTACCCATTGGCCAAGTGATTGGCACACACTTAATTTTGAGGACATTTTCAATTTCATCCAACAACTCTAATGGTTCACGAATTTCGCGGTCCATTTTGTTGACGAATGAAATGATGGGTGTGTCACGCATACGACACACATCCATTAATTTAATGGTACGGTCTTCGACACCTTTCGCACCATCAATCACCATCAGTGCAGAGTCCACCGCAGTTAGAGTGCGGTAAGTATCTTCAGAGAAATCTTCGTGCCCTGGGGTATCGAGCAGGTTAATCATTTTGTCTTTATACGGGAATTGCATCACCGAAGTTGTAATGGAAATACCACGTTCTTTTTCCATTTCCATCCAGTCAGATGTTGCGCCACGATCTGACTTACGGCTTTTTACCATCCCTGCAACTTGAATGGCTTGTCCCCATAACAGCAGTTTTTCTGTCATGGTGGTTTTACCAGCATCGGGGTGGGAAATAATAGCAAAGGTTCTACGAGCCTTTACTTCTCTAGCTAATTGATCTTTAAACATGAGAAAAATCTACAATATGTACACAGTTATGTACACATTTCTAAATATGTACTAAAACTGAAAAAGTGGGAATTCAAAATTGGCGTAATTGTAGCAGATTTGAATAGAATTTTACTGATTGCAGATATGTCTTGATTTATCCACAATTCAAATTATTGAATAGATTCACCAGCACACATTTCACAAAAGTCTTTGTAATCTGACTCAAACAAATCAAGCATCTTTTTCTCGTGATCTAGGATTTGTTCTTTTTTCCAAACTTTTTCTTCTTCAAGCGTTTGAATCATCAAATACAATTTAAGGGTATCAATTTTACCCTTCCTTATCTCAGGCATAAAATAATCACGTTTAGCACTTGGCAAGCGATTCCCTATGCTTGAATTTTTACTTGAACTAATGAGACACAAGTTCCCAAAGCGATGTAAATTTTCATGATCTGATTCATCACGCTCTCCCTCTATCTGTTGTGCATAAAAATGCTCAACCGAACTCCGTTGCGTAAATTTAAATTTTTTGATTACATCATATCGATCATCTAAATTACGTTTTTCTGCATTACAATAAATTAAGAAATCCAAATAGTTAAAGACAAAATTATTTTCAATATTTCCAAAGCTTAGTTTGGATTGATCAATTTTAAAATCATCAATTTTCTGATTGCCATAAATCAAATCAAAATAATCAATCTGTTTTTCATTTAGATACCGCTGAAAAATAAACTTTCTCGCTAAATGTTGGAATGCATTAAAATAGTCAGACACAGATTTATCTTTATTTTGATAAAGCCAATACAGTGCGCCATTTAACCAGTATTTATAAGACAAAGTAGGCGTGGATACATGAAATGCTGTCATCAATAATAGAATTTTTTGATTAATTTCAGAACTGTCTCCATCCAATGTATTCACATAAGAACCACTATTTTCATATCGTTTAAGTTTTTTTATGCTCCAATCATCATGATCCGTAGAATAATCCCGTTTAACAATGTATTGATCAAATATAAATTTGCACTTCAGCAAGGTAAACATAAAACCTTTTACATTCTCAATAACCCTTTCATGCTCTGGGTTTCCCTGCCCTTTTAAAAGAATATGTTTTTCAAATTGATCAATCAGTTGCTTATCATCCAATGCCACTTTTTCATTACGCATCGTTTGACTTAGCCAAATTTGTAAAACCTGTAATAAGAAATTCGGAAAATTGATAATACTGTTGAATCGTTCAGGCTTTTCTTCTTTTGTATCTTTATTTCTAATACGCTCAGGCACTTTTTGTAACATTTCAGAAATAGATTGAAAATTGTTTTCCGAATTTGTTTGTTCTTGTGATTCTACATTTTTGCTAAAAATTTCGAGCAAGCTAGAAGCATTTTCAGGAACAAAATCACCCCAATCCTTTCCAAAAATCACATCACGCTGTGTTGTGGAAAAACCATATTGAACGTAACGCTCCATATTGGCAGTCGCGTTCCAAATACTCGTAAATAGTGTCATGCTTGATGTTTTATCTGCTTCATCTTTGATTTGATTCAATACGCTCATCAATTGCGCTTTTAAAATTTCATGCTTTTCTAATTGTTCACCACGGTTATTCATAACCTCAAAATAATGATTGAGATCAGTATCTTTCGGAACTAAAACTTGTGTGATGACTACATTTTCAAATAAATATTTGCAAAAAACACTCAAGTCACCCTGTTTGATGATTTTTTGAATTGCACGTTGTAGCAACTCAAACCCCTGAACTAAATCCGCGTTATATTCGGATGATTTTAAATGTTGTAGATGATCGCCTCTGAGTAAAGCCTGAAAGGTTAAAGAAGACTTTGGACGACTATGAAAATCAAGATTGAATTGATTAAACCAAGACATATCAAGAACAATTTTTTCTTCTTTGGATAATCGTTTCAGGCAAATCGCTAACAAGGTTAAAGTGGTAAATCGTTGCTGACCATCGATAATTTCATAAGTGCTATTGCTACGCTCAAAAACAACCAAAGTTCCAATATAGTATTTTTTATTTTCTTGAGTCTGTCCTTGATTTAATTGATCAGTTTGCTTTTGATAATCTTGAATATCCAAAATTAACTGATCAATTTCTTTCTCACCCCAAGCATAATTACGCTGATACATCGGGATAATATAAGTTTGTTTATTCTCGAACAAGGCTTGAACATTAAGAGCTTGGATTGACTCATTTGTCATTATGATTTTCCTGTTTGATATAATTTAATTCTTTAAATAATTCGATCAAAGGCTCAACTTTAGTGCCTTCCTGTTTATCAACTATCGGGAGAGACCATCCTATTAACTCACTGGGTGATTGAGCATATTTCAGTAAACTGAATATATTATTTTTTATGACATAATTATCTATCGTTGCTAATTGCACCGAATATTGACTAATACGACTGTGATATGCCCAAATAAAAATCTTTTCAATCGCCTCAGATAACCGATCTGTAGCAAATTTATCGATGTAAAAAATCAATGCAGAATCAAACAAGGTTCGCACATAGCCATCACCTGACCGATGGCTTGCACCATGAAATTTATTCAAACTTTTGATAATTCTATTTGCTCTATCTTGTAATATTGCACCAAACATAGAGATCTTCTCAGACTGATCTTGATGATCCACCACTTTACTGATCTGTTTTTCATAGTGCTCAACCATTTCAAAAAATCGACGACCATTTATGATCATTTGATCAAGCTGAAATGGGAAACTCATTTCTTGTCGATCTATTTGCCGTTGATATTGTGCGTTATAGTCATCAATAAAATAATGCGCTATGCGTAATGGTTCTAAATATGGATGATGGTCTGATTGCCCAAGATGAATACCTTTAAAAAGATGCACATGATCTTTATTGAAAAATCTTGCGGACTTTCCTCTTGACCAAAGACGAATACGGAATAGATAGTTCGAAAATAACTTTGCCAAATGAGCCGAGTCTAAACTTTCCCAATGCGCAACAGTTTGCGCTTCTAAATGTTGCTCCTGTTCAGAAAATTCTCGTAGATGATAAGCTTTTAAAAGATCATGCGGTTCTAAATCACGACCACGTGCATTTTGTGAATCAAAAAACTGAAATGCCTCTGAAATATCATCTAAAATAAAAACCGCAACCTGACAATTATTGAGTAAAAAATCAATATCTTGTTCGGAAAAGTTTACTGCAACGATCCGTTTAGCGGCATTAAAGTTCTGATAAATATTGTAATGGCTAATATCACTATTAAATTTTTGCACATCCATAAAGACATTAATTTGATTCGATATTTCATTCAAAACTGTTTTCAGATCCTCTCGTTCTAAATCTAATTCTTGCTTCTGAATAACCGCCCAAACAAGGAGTATTAAAGTTAAAGTTCGTTGTTGTCCATCCACAATATTTATATTTTTAAGGCTCGTATTATTTTTATCACGGTGTAATACGATAGTACCCAATCGATATGCAGATTTATCTTTATGTTCCTGTATATCATTGACGAGGGCATTTAAATTTTTTTCTGTCCATTTGTAAGGACGCTGATAATCAGGAATTCTGAGTTGATCTAAAATTAAGAGTAATTCTTTTACTGACCAAATTCCTGTTTTCAGTTGATCAACTTGATGCTGAGCCATAAAAAATTATCCTAAAAATAAAATTTTTTAATTGTTAAAGTTGTTATTTCATACCTTGATGCAATTTATAGCCATACCCATAATCTAGAACAAAAGTTTTTGTAGATTCACAAATACTTGCTTCAATTAACTGGCTAAGTAGTTGTTCTGCATGAGAATACCCAATTAAAAAATGGCGTTGTAAACTCGATACAGAAACGACACCCACTTCCTTTGTGAATAATTTGGCACGTTCAAAAAGATCATCTGATTGCATAATTTCCCCATTCTCAATGAATTAAATTTTTGCTCGTACTAAGACCATGCTGATATTGTCATACGCCTGTTTTGAATCTAATGACGCTTTCATATTGAGTAACCATGTTCGAAGCTCCATATCTACTTTTAATGGAGGCCATTCTGTACACTCCATCACATCATGTACGCCATCCGTACAGACTAATAGGGCATCATTCTGAGTTAAGAATTCCTCAGCTATTGTAAAATCCATCACTTCATGCAAGGGATCAGCACAAAAGTATTGTAATAATGCACCATACATACTGGCATAGTTCTCTCCAGCTTTTACTTCTCCATTTGCTCTTAACTGTTCAAGATAATTATGGTCACTCGTCAGACAGTGCCATTTTTGATCATGCTGACTAAACAAATAAACTCGGCTATCACCAATATGTTGAATGGTTACAAAACCTTGTCTTGTACCGTGATGAATGAGTGCGAGTGTTGAACTGGCGCCAAAACTACTTTTTTTATTTGCTAATTGATCAACAAGATACTGCTGAATGGTAAATGCTTGACAAGGTTCTATCTTTTTATTTTGTATTAAAGCTTTTAAGACCGTATAGGATGCTTGCTCAGCTACTGGACTATTACTAATCCCATCCGCTACAGCAACACACCATAATTCTGTTTCAGAATGGCTGTAAAGTTTACTGATCAGCCCATCATGTTGAATAACCTTATTTTCAATCAATATGGCATCTTGTTGATACTTCGATCTTGCCTTCCATGTCAGACCTTGCATTTCAAAAGTACTCATCACACCGATCTCACACTTGGTAATGATTTTATTTTTACCAAACCCCAATAGCACAATCAAGAAAAATATTAAATAAATTATTGATTAATAATAAATTATTCATTTAAAAACTTACTTTACGCTTTTTGATTATCATTCATGTCTAACTACTTAAGCAAAGATGTAATAAAATATTTTTCAAGCTAAATCATGGTTTAAGACGATACTTTTGTTTCGGACTTTTCGGTTTATCTGGAATAGTACGCTCAATCAAGCCAGCTTCTATAGCAGGATTCAAGTAATTCTTTTGGAACGTTGCTCGATGAGTCAATCCGACCAATTGCATCAACTCAGCGAAAGTATAGTCTCCTTGCTTCATTGCTGAAATTAACCGTTGAACATGATCGCCAGCTTGAGCGGTAGCATGATCGCTGTCTTGAGCGGTATCGGTTGAACTAAGAATGGCATCTAAAATCATCTGTAAGATGAATTCTATAAATGGGGCTGAATCTGTTCGGTCTGTACTTGCTTGCAAAGCATCATAGTAGGCTTTTTGATTTTGATAGATCAAACTCTCAACAGGAATATTAGCAAAGATTGGATTCCACCTGCTCAAAATCAATGTCTGCCACAGCCTTCCCATCCGCCCATTACCATCTGCGAATGGATGAATAAACTCAAACTCATAATGGAATACTGAACTTTGAATGAGTGGATGCACATCACTATCATTCAACCAACCAAGTAGATCAGCCATAAGACGATTGATCTGATTCGCAGGTGGCGCCATATGCACCACACGATCACCTGACATTACACCGACACCACCATGACGATATTGACCGACTTCATCAATCAAGCCTGTCATCAAAACTTGATGTGCTTGTAATAGGTCTGCTTCTTGGCTCGGTTGCCACTGCTGAAATGCTTCATAGGCTTTGATAGCGTTACGCACTTCCTGTACTTCTTTTGGAGGTGCAATTACTGTTTTACCATTAAGGATTGCCGTGATTTGCTCAGTGCTAAGCGTGTTACCTTCAATCGCAAGTGAACCTTGAATGGTACGAATACGATTAGCTTTTCTAAGTTTTAAATTTTCTTGGATTTCTTCTAAAACAGTCAAACGCCCTATATTCTCACTGATCTGAGCAATCAAATGAATGATTTTTGAGGTGATAGTATAAGGCGGTTGGTATTTCATATTCCCTCAGTGCGCACCAGAATTATTCATCAAAACACTAATATTTATAAACTTATTAAAAAATAAAAGAAATTACCGTATAAACTCATTTTTCAAAACAACCTTACCACCTATCAACTGCATATATTCATAAAAATCTTCAATCATCTGTTTTTGATAATAGCTGATTCCATGTTCATGCCAGTGATCATTTTTATATGCCACTAACTTAAGCCGAATGTTTAAACAACTCTTCTAAACGCTCAACATCCATAGGTAAGCCTAATAAATAACCTTGCAACTGCTGACAGCCTAAACGGGTTAAAATTTCTGCTTGTAACGGCGTTTCCACCCCTTCAGCGGTCACAGTTAAACCCAGTTTAATCGCCAACTGAATAATACTTTCTAAAATTAATTCTTCTTTGCTGTCCAAACACAAATCTAAAATAAAAGCACGATCAATTTTCAACTCATCGACTGGCAATTTTTTCAAATATAAGAAACTCGAATGTCCTGTGCCAAAATCATCAATCGCCAATTGAATCCCCATTTGACGCAAACGCTCAAAACTACGAATACTCGATTCAATATGATGCATTGCTGTACTTTCAGTCACTTCAATCATCAGGTGATGGGGTTGAATCTCATAGCGTTTAAACAAGTTTTCTAAAGTCGAAAATAAGTGTTTATGTTCAAACTGCACTGCCGATAAATTCACAGCCACAGGAAATAACGGTGCACCTGATCTTTCCCAAATTTGAATTTGTTTAAAGGCTTCCTCTAACGTCCAATAGCCAATTTGAATAATCAACCCCGTCTTTTCAGCTCCTTTAATAAACATATTTGGGGTAAGTAAACCATGTACGGGGTGATACCAACGAATTAAAGCTTCTACGCCACAAATTTTATGGTCAGCGGCTTTAAACTTTGGCTGATAGAACAACGCAAATTGTTGTTGTTCAACTGCTTTATATAAATCATTAATCAACTTACTTTGGCTTTTAGCCTCAAGTAACTCCAGATCATAATTAAATATTGAACTGGTGTTACGCCCCTGATATTTAGAGGTCAGCATCGCCGCATCAGCATTCATTAAAATATCTTGCAAATTGGTGCCATGCTCTGGATACATCGCAATGCCAATACTGCCTGAAATATTAATGACCTTGCCTGCAATTAAGAAACTTTGCTGAATCAGTTCTAATATTTTTTCAGAAATGACAGTGGCTTCTGCAATGTCGGTATGTTCAATCACCAAAAGAAATTCATCGCCACCAATTCTTAATAATTGGGTATTTTCGCCCAAGTGGGATTGCACACGTTTAGACAACTGAATCAGCAATTGATCGCCAACATGATGCCCAAATACGTCATTCACCGCTTTAAAGCGGTCTAAGTCGATATACAAAAATGCAATTTTAGTGTTTTTTTGCCGATGCTCAGAAAAAAGCAATTGTGCATATTCAGCTAAATATAAACGGTTGGGCAATTTGGTCAGGTTATCTTTGACTGCCTGATTGGCCAATTCACGGTTGGCTAAAGACAATTGTCTGCTTTTTTCTTCTAAGCGCAGCTCCAGCAGAGATACGCCCACCGCAGCAGCAAAAATCAGACTGGTCACTAAAATAACCACCAACAGAGCTGGCCCTTGCCCGATCTGGAAGTGCCCTGATTGAGGCAAATCTGCTGTAGAGTAAAGATGCAGTGCTTCCATGCCTATATAGTGCATGGCAACAATGCTCAGACTCATGAGCACCGCAATGAAAATTTTATATTGTGCCTGACGCCCCATTCTGCACTTGGAATGAAACATAAACCAAAAGGTAAGTATTGCACCGCCAATGGCCACTAATACAGACAGCAAAACAATGGTAGGATCATAATAACTACGGTAGCCTTCTACCTGAATTCCCATCATGCCCGTATAGTGCATGCCTGAAATACCCAACCCCATTAAAATGCCGCTCAGGATCAAACGCGCCACAGGCAGGGTCGATTGCGTGGTCAGCCAAACCGCAAACGTAGAAGCGATAAATGCAATAACAAAAGATAGGGTCGTAAAGCTAAGATCAAATTGATACGGTGCAGGTAACTGGCATGCCAACATGCCCACAAAATGCATACTCCACACTGCCGCACCCAGCAGTAAACCACTCATGATTAATGCAATTTTTTTTAGTTGTTGTTGTACATTTTGAAAAAGCATTTGCTCAACAGACACTGCAAAATAGCAGGCCAATACTGAGATTGCTACCGAGCCAATTACCAAGCTCAGATCATAATGTACATGCATCATTAGATGTATCCATCTCTGTCATATTTTATTGTTTTTCGGCTACTCAATCTCACACTCTCTTATAAATAATAACTAAAAAGCAACCTGAACGACGGATTGATCTAGCAAAGACTGCATTGACTTAAGAGTCTAATACTATTCCGCTTTGGTCAATAGTCAAATATATAATATGTCATCATGAAATAATGGCAATTCAAAACTGCTAAAAATAGCTGTCTGACTCAAAGCTATATGCATCTTGTCACTTTACTTTTCGCTTTAGGATGAAAAAAACCAGCAACTTTTCGCTGCTGGTTCTATTTGATTAAGATTCTAACATTGTTTTAAGGTTGATTCGGCTCAGAAACACCTTTTTGTAACATGGCATAGTCTTGCAACACCTGCGCTGCTTCAATCACAAAAGCTTCTTCCTCAGGTAAAGCAGGGCGTTGTGCCGCTTTCATTTTGGCACGCGCTTCTGCCAAAGCATCAATAGATGCCTGATGGCTTTCCCAATTAGCAAATGGTTTCAAACCTGTTTCCTGACGGCGTTTGTTTTCCGCAGTCAGCGTTTGTTGCTCCAAAGCTAACAACTCTGCTCTGCGTTGTTCAATATCTAACACAATGCTTTTGCGATCTTCAGTTTGTTTGGCAATTTGCTTACGTTGTTCCAAATATTGAAATTGCGGATCAAGCGTGACACGTTGCTGTGACAATTGCCCTAGCTTGGTGATGTACGGCTGTACTGAACCTTCACGCTTAAATGGTGCAGTTGGAATAGTATCCCACTTCAAAGCATTTTTCGCTTTGCGTTCACCAAACTCCTCATTGTAAATATCCACCAGTTTAATGTCAGGAATCACACCTTTGTTTTGGGTACTTCCACCTGTAATACGGTAGAACTTACGTTGAGTTAAGGTCGCCTGCCCATAGGCTAAGGTGTCGAGTTGTACCTGCGCTGTACCTTTACCTGTGGTGGTGCTACCAATCACAATCCCGCGCTGATAGTCCTGAATTGCAGCAGAGTAAATTTCACTGGCCGAAGCAGAAGCAAGGTTAATCATCACTGCCAATGGGCCTGCATAAGTCTGTGCACCGCCATCGTCATCTTCAAATACGCTCACGTTGCCATTGCCATCACGAATTTGCACTACAGGGCCTGATTTGATTACTTGCCCAAGCATACGTGCCACTTCTTCTAGTGAACCGCCAGGGTTGTTACGTAAATCGACAATAATCCCTGCGACATTTTTGGCCGCCAAACTTTTCAGGGCATTGTTGGTATCCTCCGACACCGAGCGATATTCATTACCTGCACGACGCGCACGGTAATTCAAATAAAACGATGGAATTTCAATCACACCGTAGGTATAAGTTTGAACATCACGTTTGATGTCAATCGTTCGTGAACGAACTCCCGCATCTTCTTCCTGAATCACATCACGCACAATGGTCACATTACGCGCCTGATTCATCGCCGCACCCGCACCCAACAAACGCACAGTGACTTTGGTGCCACGTTTACCACGAATCAGCCCAACAATTTCATTACTCGGCCAACCCACAACATCCACCATTTTTTCGCCATCTTGCGCCACACCAATAATGCGGTCACCCGATTTCACCTGCCCTGTTTTACTGGCAGGGCCACCTTCAACAATGGTTTCAATTTTAGTGTAGTCTTCATTGCCCCGTTCAGGACGAATCGACACCCCAATTCCTTCAAGCTGCAAAGTCGTTTGACGGTTCAGCTCCATCGCATCGACAGGTGGGAAATAATTGCTGTGCGGATCATAAGTCAGCATCATCGCATTCAAAGTTTTATCCAGCACGTCATCGCTCTTTAAACGATCCATTCGCTCTAACTGGCGGGTATAACGCTTGGTTAAAGTCTGAACTGGTGTCAAATCTTCTGGACTTGCCAAATCCTGCCCATTAGTCAATTCAGGGTTATCTTTAATGGCTTTTTGTTTTGCCAATTCTTCTTCTTTGCTAATGGTCAGGTTAATGAGCTGTGACACCAACATTTTTTGCCAATGCTTACGCATTTCTGCTTCAGTATTAAAGAACGGTGCTTTTTCACGATCTGTTTCAATCGTGACATTTGGCTGTTTTAAATTTTGTGGTTTTTTCAGCTCTGCCAACATGAAATGATAAAACTGTTTTAAGCGTTCACGATACTGTGCATGAATTTGATACGGCCCCGCCAAATTGCCTGCTTTTAATGAAGCGCCAAATGTTGCTGCATATTGTTTGCGGTATTGCTCAACTTCTTTAGCCAAAAACAAAGTATGGTCTGGGTCTAAACTGTCGATATAAAAATCAAAAATGCGCTGCGACGTCGCAGCATCTAAACGCTGATTTAAATAATGCTGACGATCGACCAAGGTCGCCAATTGACGCGAAACCAAAGCTTGTTCCTGCGTCGGCACAATACTGTTAGCAACGACAGCGGTATTATTGGCTGCAATTGCCTCGTTAATGGCGTGAGAAAAGAAAAAACCGCCAGTTGCTATTGCAACCGCACAAGCGATGGTTTGAAGTTTCATAAAAATATTTACGTCCTTGGTTTTTGACCAATCTCTGCTTTTCACAATGAATTGAGCAGATTCAAAATCTTATACAACTTAATTTGGATCTGTCGTGTAGTTTTATCATAATCTGTGCTGTCAAAATGTAGCAAATCATTGCAGAATTCAGGTATTGTTTTTTTATTGATAAAAATCGAATACGGACACCCAATATGATTGGCGCATTGATGCTCGACATCGCTGGCACAGAACTTACTCAAGAAGATATTGAACTATTAAGCGCTCCGCAAGTCGGTGGAGTCATTTTATTTGCCCGAAATATCCAATCTCCTGCGCAAGTACGCGCCTTGACCGACCACATGCGTCAGGTACGCCCTGATATTTTAATTGCAGTCGATCAGGAAGGCGGACGCGTACAACGCTTAAAACAAGGTTTTACCCTATTGCCTGCTATGGGTAGATTTGGCGAGTTATACCAAAACGAACCTGAACGTGCCTTAGATTTAGCCGAAGAATGTGGCTGGTTGATGGCCACCGAAGTATTAGCCGTAGGCATTGATTTTAGTTTTGCACCCGTTTTAGATTTAAATGACATCAGTGATGTCATTGGAGATCGTGCTTTTGCTGCGCGTCCTGTCGATATTATTGCTTTGGCAGATGCTTTTTTACGTGGAATGCATCGTGCAGGAATGGCAACCACAGGCAAACACTTTCCTGGACATGGATCGGTTAAAGCAGACTCTCACGTTGCTGCCGCGATAGATTCACGTTCTTTTGCCGAAATTCAACAACAGGATATGCAAACCTTTATCCAACTGCAAAATCAACTGGATGCGCTCATGCCTGCGCATGTCATTTATGATCAGGTCGATCCGAACCCTGCAGGTTTTTCTGAGTTTTGGTTACAGCAAGTGCTTCGCAAAGACTTGGACTATGATGGTGTACTCTTTTCGGATGATTTAAGCATGCAGGCGGCTTGTGTAGCAGGCGATGCCGATGCACGTATTCATGCCGCTTTGCTTGCAGGCTGTGACATGGGATTGGTCTGCAACAACCGTGCTGCACAACGATTGGCTTTAAATGCGATTGCCGATTTACCCTTGCCGAATCAGGCACGTTTAGAACGCATGCGCGGTAAAATCCCTGAGCTTAGTGCAGAGTTTAGCATTGCTGAAGTTTTAGACTTGGGTGATGAATGGCGAAGCGTCCGTGATCGTATCTTGGTATTTAAAGAACAAAGTGCCACGCTACTGGCAGCACAAACTAGTCACGACCCGACCAATTATTCAAGTACCACTAAAAACGCTGCGACTTGAGATCACCACAAACTAACTAGGGTCTGTTGACAATTCGTCTATGTTTGCGACGTGAGAGATATATCTCGCAAGATTTTTTAGCTGATATAAGGCATGGGACAGGAAATTTAGTCATTCTAAATGACTGGCACATAACGCAATAGCAGCAAAAATATGCTCGCCCTGAAAGGCTGTGGCTAAAACTTTCTCAGATTGCGTTATGAAGCTTAGCAATAGACCCACTATTCCCTGCGCTTCATGCCTGATCTGCTCAGTTTTAGCCTACAGCGCAAGCCATTTATGAAATGTCAACAGACCCTATACGCCTTCACTTTTTCACAGCATTTATACGACAAAGGAACACGACAGCTTGTTCCTTTTTGATTATGATAAACTTATTCTATTTTGAGTATATGCCTGACACCGCAGCTTGAGTGTCAAAGCATGCCTAAAAAGACAACGACCACCATACAAACAATTAAGGTCTATACGAAAATGACAAAAACATTGCTGAACAGCAAAATCACGACAGAAAAAAGGACTGAAATGCACAACTCGGATGCCAAGCCAACTCGCTCAGACACGACTGCATTGTCCAAACATCGGCATATTTCTTTTACCGCACATTATACGGGATATATCTGGTATCAAAGGGGGATTTCACATCCTGTATTTGCGACCCGAAAAGGCAAGTTTTTAGCCAAATTGGTACATCCTTTAGAAAACTGGGCAGAACGTCATGTGGGCGGCAGTATGCGCAGCACCCTCAAACAACGTCACCAAATGATTGATGCACACTTAACCGCACTGATTCAGCAACATCCGCAATTACAAGTGCTCGAAATTGCATCTGGGCTGTCACCACGCAGCTGGAACTTTCGACAAAAATATCCTGAACTGAATTACCGTGAACTGGATTTGCCTGATATGGCGCAAATTAAAACTCAAGCGTTACGACAAATTGACCACGACGCACCTGAAGTTCTCACCGCCGATATTTTTAGTGAATCCTTTCAACAGGCCTTTGAATATTTTGATCACTCGCAGCCCTTAGTAATTATTAGTGAAGGTTTAATTAACTACTTCAGCAAAGACATGCTACAACAGCTGTTAAATGGCATGTGTAACTACACCCAAGACTTTCCAGAACTGCATTATTTAACCGATCTTTACCCTGAACCCGTCAAAAACAAGCTCGCCAATTTTATTTGGAACTGCAGCCGATTATTGAAATTTATGTCACGCAGTGCTTTCACCTTTCACTTTCAATCTCCGCAGGAATTAACTCAGTT
Source organism: Acinetobacter sp. YH12136 (assembly GCF_013418545.1). Lineage (NCBI taxonomy): Bacteria > Pseudomonadati > Pseudomonadota > Gammaproteobacteria > Moraxellales > Moraxellaceae > Acinetobacter > Acinetobacter sp. YH12136. The sequence continues at coordinate 81,981 of NZ_VPBV01000007.1, read as the reverse complement.
TTTTCAAAATGCAGGTTTTGAGCAAGTGCAGCTACAACAACCACAACTGTATTTTTCCAACAGCTCTTTAGAAAAAACAACCGCAGAACATTTAGGCGATTTAGTCTGGATGGTTCATGCCTACAAAAAAAATAGCGTGGTTTAACACGCTATTTTGATTCTATTTTCTTTGGATAATTTTAAACCAAGCACTGATTTTATCTACTAACGGGCATATTCCAAATTTTGTGCAGCCGCTTTTTGACGTTCCACATAACGCAACAAACGCTCTGCCACCTCAAAACTACCATGCTTAAATAATGCGCGTAGTTGCTGCCCTTGGCTTTCAAAAATTAAACATTCAATGCTAAAACTGCCTTCCTCATCCTGTAATTCTAAGGCCATATCTCGTTCAAACTGTGCTGCTTGTGCCGCCAACGCAGCATTTTCAAAATCAAGCAATACACCAAAGAAGTTTAAATCGACAATGTGCGTGGCAATTTTCAAATCAGAATGACGATACTGCAAATGACTTTGCGGATTTTGCACCCGAATACGCGCTTCTCCACGGCGTTCCATCGTCAATAGTTGCGCACGTGTCATTGGAATAATGCCATCTAAGTCCTGAATAGATTCATCGCTTAAAAAGGTCGCAAATAAATTCATGGTTTCTTTACGGCGCTGTAATTGCGGCACATGATCTGCATTGGCAATCATGGCAAATTCCATGTTCGGGCACTGTAAGGCAAAATTGGCATTTTCATGCGGCAAGGTAAAACTGTCATATTGCCCACACGCCACCAAAACCTTACATTGCGGAATAGGCACATTGGTTAACCGCAATAAACGGTTGCAGTTCACATCGTAGCGATCTTGCTCAGTGGCGGTAAAGTCGGCCATTTGTCGGTAAAACAAACGCTTTGCAGTCGGTGACATGCGAGTTTGTTCCATTTTGGCATGATTCACCAAGTACAAAATCACCGCCTGACCAAACTCATCCATGCGCTGTTCTTTCATTAAATGCAGCGATTCTTCAAGCAACATACGCCAACTTTTACGGGTCTTTTGCATCACCCCCATTAAAATCATGCGGTCAATCAATTCAGGGCGCTGATCTGCCAAACAGGACGCCACCACTGAACCGAGTGACATGCCCATCACCGAGACTTTGTCTAAACCGACTATATCCAACCAGTCACCCAGCATGTGCCCCAAGTCATGCAGTTCCAACGTTCCTGCAGACTCACCTGTTTCAACATTGGTCATTTGCTGATTAGCCCCCATAGAAGGCATATCAATTAAAATAATCGGGCCAGCACGAAATAGTTGCTCTACGCAGTATTTATAAGAATTAAAATTCTGGAATGCCCCGCCAACAATCACAATAGGAGTTAAATGAGCAGTTTCAGGCTGTGCAATCGCCATGTATTCCACTTTCCAGCCATTGATCCAAGTGGTGCGAGCGGGTTGTTTAAAACTGTGTTTATCGTAAATATCAAAAAAGCAGACATGAGACCCTGAGTCCTGTACGTCCGTGTCCATCTGGATCATGGAATTCATATTCCTTACCTCCATGCGCATTTTATTTTTATTGTGCAAGTGTTCGTAATAGAACGATTGCCAGCTTTACCGAAGTGGCATCCTGCTTATTGTTGTGAATGACATCATTGTCTTATCGCATCATTCTATACAGGTGCTGATTTTATACGCAACAATTTCCATGACCGCTCATCTACTTTTAAAGATGAATAGATTACAAAATATTTAAAGATTGAACAATTTAGTCAATTTTCCGCCTAGATGCTTCATTGTATAGGCACAGACTGTTAATATCAGATAGAAATTTCTAAGTGATCAAACCGCTATGCAAGAGTCTATTGAACAATATATGCAAACGGTAGGACAACAAGCACGCCAAGCCTCTCGTGTCTTAGCAAGCGCTTCTACCCAATCTAAAAACAATGCGTTATCGGCTATTTATACGGCATTGGAAAATAGCGAGTCTGCTATTTTAGCTGCCAACCAAATTGATATGACCAAAGGTCGTAACAATAACTTGGATAGCGCACTGCTAGATCGCTTAGAACTCAACCCCGCACGTTTTAAAGGTATGTTACAAGGCCTGAAAGATGTGATTGGCTTAATGGACCCTATTGGTGAAATTACCGATATGGCCTATCGCCCATCTGGTATTCAACTAGGCAAAATGCGTGTGCCACTGGGTGTGGTAGGCATGATTTACGAATCACGTCCGAACGTGACCCTTGAAGCTGCATCTTTGGCTTTAAAATCAGGCAATGCCATTATTTTACGTGGTGGTTCTGAAGCATTGGAATCCAATCAAGCCATTGCAACTGCGATTCAACACGGTTTAAAAGCTTCAGGTTTGCCAGAAACTTCGGTGCAAGTGATTAACACTTCAGACCGTGCTGCAGTCGGGCAACTGATTACCATGTCTGAATATGTGGATGTAATTGTGCCACGTGGCGGTAAAAGTCTGATTGAACGCATCAGCAATGAAGCACGTATACCAGTGATTAAACATTTAGATGGTAACTGTCACGTATTTGTAGAAGCACAGGCTGACTTGCAAAAAGCGCTACCAATTGCACTGAATGCAAAAACTCACCGTTATGGCGTCTGTAATGCCATGGAAACATTGTTGGTCGATGAGGCTGTTGCCGCACAATTCTTGCCACGTATTGCCGAGCTATATGCAGAAAAACAAGTCGAATTACGCGGCTGTCCTGCAACCCAAAAGATTTTGGGTACAAGTGTTAAAACAGCAACCGAAGAAGATTGGTACACCGAATATTTAGGCCCAATTTTGGCAGTTAAAGTGGTTTCAGGAATTGATGAGGCAATTGAACATATCAATAAATATGGTTCACATCATACTGATGCCATTATTACTGAAAACTTTAGTTTGGCGCGTCAATTCTTGGCTGCGGTAGATTCTAGTTCAGTCATGATTAACGCTTCTACACGCTTTGCTGATGGTTTTGAATATGGTTTAGGTGCTGAAATTGGAATCTCTACCGATAAAATTCATACCCGTGGCCCTGTCGGTTTGGAAGGTTTAACCTCACAAAAATGGATCGTGTTTGGCGATGGTCAAATCCGCCAATAAAATCCATCTGTAATTTTGCAATATCCAAATATAATGTTCAGTTTCACAGGAAGCTGAACCTTATTCCCTTCTATTTTTTAGACATTGTTTTAAGACACAGTTCCACTACACATTTCTGCCTCACGCTCACTTAAAATAAAAACACCATCAAGATTAGAAAAATCATCAAAAAGAGTGGCGATGCTTATGTTTTATTATTTGATTATTAGTACCTTTGCTTTAGCACTGTTGGTGTCGTTCATTGTCATGCGTCTGTTTTCCAGCTCCATCAATGCAATTTTGGCGCGTATCATCCACGACCCAATTCATGAAGCATGGGCAAAGTACACCAAATTTGCAGGCATGGTGGTCGGCACATCTTCAGGCATTCGTATTTACGATATGGAAAAATACATTACCCCACTCACCTATGCCGAAAATGACAAAAGAATTGTGATTGAACTGACGCAAGAACGCTGGGTATTGGAAATTTACCGCACCATTATTGAAACCTTACAAGGCTTGGCGTGGATGATGTTGGTGTTTTTTATGGTGGCACTGATTGCTTATGTGATTGTCCGTTGGTCGGAAATTAAATACGCTGCCAAATCAAAATAAACCGACAAAGATTGAGGAAATAATTTAAAACAGTTTGCCACTCGCCTGCAGAATGAAGTGTGCTATGTTAAGAGAATACAACAGGAATTAAGCAGAAATTTTAGACCATCATTTCATGAAAAAATGAAAGTTTCGGGCTGATAAATTTTAATTATTTCTGATTTCATGGTCGATAATGCTTAAGTCTAATCTCCTAAAGTCTATCTAGGAGCAATAAAAAACCCATGATAAAACATACGTAATGATCAAGATTGCAACACAATAGATTGCCGTTTGCCATATCTTGCAATGCAGCTTGATTGACTAGGGATAACTTCAATTAGAATTCGGGTACATAAAAGTGACTACATCAGTATTAGTGATTAACTGCGGATCTTCTTCTATCAAATATGCGCTTGTATCTGAAAGCGTTGGAGATCGTATCTTTGGTTTGGCAGAAAATCTAGGTTCTGCTGATGCGCGCATTAAAGGCATTACCGCAGGTGGTGAGCCGCTCGAACTTTCTATTCCACATGCTGACCATGAAAAAGCATTGGAAACTATTCTTGGTCGCTTATCTCAATATAAGCCACAAGCCATTGGTCACCGCGTTGTACACGGCGGTACTTTAACCAAAGCAGAATTATTAACTGAAGAAATCGTGCAACGTATTCGTGAAGCAACTCCGCTTGCACCTTTACACAACCCTGCACACTTGGTGGGTATTGAAGCAACAATGCGTTTGTTCCCAGAACTTCCGCAAGTGGCTGTATTTGATACTGCATTCCACCAAACGATGCCTGCTCACGCTTACCGTTATGCAGTGCCTAAATTCTTATATACCGACCACAACGTACGTCGTTATGGCTTCCACGGTACAAGTCACGCATACGTTTCAGAGCGCGGTTCAGAGTTGGCTGGCAGCTTCAAACAAGGTGGCTGGTTAACTGCTCACTTGGGTAACGGTAGCTCGACTTGTGCAATCTGGAATGGTCAAAGTGTAGACACTTCTATGGGCCTAACCCCACTTGAAGGTTTGGTGATGGGTACTCGTAGTGGTGATGTAGACCCAAGCTTACACAGCTTCCTTGCAAGCAACTTAGGTTGGGATATCTACAAAATTGACAAAATGCTAAACAGCCAAAGTGGTTTACTTGGTTTGTCAGGCTTATCGAACGACATGCGTACCCTGATTGAAGCATCTGAACAAGGCAACGAAGATGCAACGCTTGCAATTGAAGTATTCTGCTACCGTTTAGCTAAATCTTTAGCTGCACTTAGCTGTGGTTTACCACGCTTAGATGGCTTATTCTTCACAGGTGGTATTGGCGAAAACTCTGCGTACATCCGTGAAAAAACTGTATCTTACTTGCCACACTTTGGCTTTAACTTCAGCAAAGAACGCAATGACAGCTTAAAACGCGGTACTGAAGGTCGTATTGATGCAGGTACAGGCGGTCCACAAATTTGGGTTGTACCAACTGACGAAGAAGGCCGTATTGCGAAAGAAACTGCGCAAGTTGCAGAGGAGCTAAAGTCAGCTGCAAAAAAGTCTGAATGTGACGCTGCGATTGCTTAAGCAATCGTAGTGCTCAGCCACTTTCAATCAGTCCCTTTACGATTTAGAAAAAATTATGAAAACAATACTTTTGGTTCCTACAGAAATTGGTGTTGGTTTAACATCAGCATGTTTAGGTTTAATTTACGCTTTGGAATGCCAAGGCGTAAAAGCAGGTTTCTTAAAGCCTTTTTCACAAGAATTACAACCTGAAGCAGACCGCACAACTGCGTTGTATCGTCACCTGTTCAAGCATGAAACAGTTGAGCCGATTTCTTATACTGCGCTGACTGAGCGTTTAAAAAATGATGAAAATGACGAATTGCTTGAAGATGCAGTTCGTTTACATCGTGAAATTTCTAAACATCACGATATCATTATTGTAGAAGGCGTGTTGCCAAACGGACGTGATCCATTTGCAACTGAATTGAATGCAAATTTGGCTAAAGCACTTGATGCAAAAGTCATTATTGTCAGCAATGCCGACATCAACAATGCTGTTAAAACAGCGTCAAAAGTAGACAATCAATTACGTTTCTTTGGTGGTGCAACTTGTGAGCGTACTGCGGGCGTATTGTTTATGCGTACCAAAGGTTTACCAGAAGATTCTGCACAAATTCCTGTTACGCTTGATCCAAACTTACGTTTAATTAGCGACACCAACCAGTTTGTCAGCAAAATTCAAACTACACATCCAATGATTGGTAAAGATTGCATGCCAGTGATTGGCTTGGTGCCATTCAGCAATACTTTAAGTGTGCCACGCATGTCGGACTTGGCTGCACACATTTCTGCAGAATGGATTAACCAAGGTGAAGCAGCGCAGCGCCGTGTATTACACAGCAGCTTAATTGCATCGAATATTGAACACGAAATGCATAAATTCGTTGCAGGCGAGCTGATTATCAGTGGTTCTGACCGTGTCGATGTATTGCTTGCCAGTAGCTTAGCCAGCAGCAATGGTATTCCACTTGCAGGTTTGGTGTTAACTGAACATCAAGCACCAAGCGCACAAGCTTTAGAGTTCTGCCAAGCAGCAATGAAAAATGGCTTGCCAATTTTACATACTAAATTGAGCACCTTTGAAACTGCACAACAGTTATTAAACCTGAGCAACGAAATTCCTGTAGATGATACTGAGCGTGCAGAACAAGTTACCCGCTTTGTGGCCAGTCACATCAATGCAGAATGGTTAACCCAATTAATCAGCGATACGCATAAACCACGTTTATCGCCTTCTGCGTTCCGCCATGAATTGGTGCAAAAATCTATTGCAGCGAAAAAACGTATCGTGCTTCCAGAGGGTGATGAGCCACGTACCGTTCAAGCTGCAGCGATTTGTCAATCACGTGGTATTGCCCACTGTATTCTATTGGCAAAACCTGAAGCTGTCGTAGATGTTGCCAAAGCACGTGGTATTGAACTTCCACATGATTTAGAAATCATTGATCCTGACTTGATCCGTGAAAACTATATCGAAAAAATGGTGGAAATGCGTAAAGGCAAACTCACTGAAGACCAAGCACGTGATCAGCTACAAGACACTGTAGTACTTGGTACCATGATGTTGGCACTTGATCAGGTCGATGGTTTAGTTTCAGGTGCAGTACACACCACTGCCAACACTGTTCGCCCTGCATTCCAGCTGATTAAAACTGCTCCAGACTACTCATTGGTATCTTCAGTATTCTTCATGTTGTTACCAGATGAAGTCTACGTGTACGGTGACTGTGCAATTAACCCAGACCCAGATGCGGAACAATTGGCTGAAATTGCAATCCAGTCTGCAGACTCTGCAAAAGCGTTTGGTATTGACCCACGCATTGCGATGATTTCTTATTCAACCGGTACTTCAGGTGCAGGTGCTGATGTAGAAAAAGTAGCGAAAGCGACTGAAATTGCGAAACAGCGTCGTCCTGATTTACTGATTGATGGCCCATTACAGTACGATGCAGCATCTGTTGAAAGTGTTGGTCGCTCTAAAGCACCTAACTCTGAAGTTGCAGGCCGTGCCAATGTGTTCATTTTCCCTGACCTGAACACTGGTAACACGACTTATAAAGCCGTACAACGTTCTGCGAATGTGGTAAGTGTTGGTCCAATGCTACAAGGTTTGAACAAACCAGTAAACGACTTGTCTCGTGGTGCATTGGTAGATGACATTGTGTTTACCATTGCATTGACTGCAATTCAAGCAGAGCAACAAGCTGCACAGTAATTCGTAAATTGAAGTTTTACAAACCACCTAATTGAAAAATTGGGTGGTTTTTTTATGGTTTTTCACTTTCCACGCTCAATTCTCAATCATTGTTCCACATGATTATTTAGCATGACTAATATCAAAACTTCTGCGCCAACCACACCGTATGCCCTGCACAATCCTGATCTTCAGCCTGCATGTCCAATACCTTAAACCCATGTTGTGCTAACAATTGACGGTATTCTTCTTGCGATAAACTGGCATGATAGAGAGCCTCACCAAACATTTCCCCGATTGCCTCGCCTGCTGCTGGCCCACTTGTAAACATCAATACGGCATTGGGTTTAGACCACTTTGCAAATTGTGTAAACATGCCACGCTGGTCTTGTGGCGTTAAATGAAAAAAACTATCCCACGCCAAAATAGCATCAAAGCGCTGATTCAATTCTACAGAACGCATATCGGCTTCAATCCAACATTGTGATGGAAAATGTTCTCGTGCCATTTCCAGCATGGTGTCTGAACTATCCACACCTGTAAGCTGATGCCCATGTTGTAATAGATACGCTGCAATTGGACGGCCTGAACCACAACCTAAATCTAAAATTTTGGCCTGCGCAGGTAAATAACGCAGCAAACGATCCAGCCAGTTTTTCTCATATAGCACCTGACCACGTAAAGCCGTCCACGCTCGGGCATGCCTTTTATACATTGGGATAATCTGAGCCGCCAAAGCAGAGGAATCTGTCATCACATAACTTCAATATTGAGCAAATAGAGTTCTGAACATAACGGAAAATTTAGCCTTAAAGAAGCAAAATCAGTGCATATCGCAATGTTTATTTTTGCTTGATCTTTCATCAATCTCCCACAGCCCATGTGCGATATTAAACTTTCGCCCAAAGCTTGATCAAAGTGCCCACAACGACCACATTTTGTCTTATAATTTAGTCCGCTAGCTATCCGCCCGCTCAAGAGATTTTTGATATGACAACTATTATCAAGCAAGAAGACTTGATCACTTCGATCAAAGACGCGCTTCAGTTTATTTCCTACTATCATCCACAAGACTTCATCCAAGCGATGAGCCGTGCTTATGATCGTGAAGAAAACAAAGCTGCGAAAGATGCGATTGCACAGATCTTAATTAACTCACGTATGTGTGCAGAAGGTCATCGTCCAATCTGTCAAGATACTGGTATCGTAAACGTATTCCTTGAAGTGGGCTTAGACGTTAAATTTGATTTAACCATGAGCTTAGATGATGCAATTAACGAAGGTGTACGTCAGGGTTACCTAGAAAACTCAAACGTGCTTCGTGCATCTGTATTGGCTGATCCTGCATTTGGTCGTAAAAATACCAAAGACAATACCCCTGCAGTAATTCACTACAAACTCGTTCCAGGTAACAAAGTTGATATTACGGTTGCTGCTAAAGGTGGTGGTTCAGAAAACAAATCTAAATTGGCCATGCTGAACCCATCTGACTCAATTGTAGACTGGGTACTTAAAACTGTTCCAACCATGGGTGCAGGCTGGTGTCCACCGGGTATGCTTGGTATTGGTATTGGTGGTACTGCTGAAAAAGCCATGATGCTTGCAAAAGAAGCACTCATGGAAGAAATCAACATGGACGAATTATTGCGTCGTGGCCCACAAAATAAAATGGAAGAACTCCGTATTGAGATCTTCGAGAAAGTAAACGCATTGGGTATTGGTGCTCAAGGTTTAGGCGGCTTAACTACAGTACTTGATATTAAAATCAAAGACTATCCTTGCCACGCTGCGGGCAAACCAGTGGGCATGATTCCAAACTGTGCGGCAACTCGTCACGCACACTTCCAGTTAGATGGTTCAGGTGTTGCACACATTCAAGCACCTAAACTGGATGACTACCCAGAAGTGACTTGGGACTCTTCTAAATCTAAACGTGTAGATTTAGACAACATCACTCCAGAAGAAATGAACACTTGGCAGCCGGGCGATACTTTATTATTAAACGGTACGATTTACACAGGTCGTGATGCTGCGCACAAACGCATGGTAGACATGATCAACAATGGTGAAGAATTACCAGTCGACTTAAAAGGCAAGTTCATTTACTACGTTGGCCCAGTTGACCCTGTGGGTGATGAAGTGGTTGGCCCTGCAGGTCCGACAACAGCAACACGTATGGACAAGTTCACACGCCAAGTATTAGAGCACACTGGTTTGTTCGGTATGATTGGTAAGGCGGATCGTGGTCCTGCAGCAATTGAAGCCATCAAAGACCATAAAGCAACTTACCTTATGGCAGTAGGTGGTGCGGCTTATCTTGTATCTAAAGCTGTACGTGAAGCAGAAGTGGTTGCTTTTGAAGACTTAGGTATGGAAGCAATCTACAAGTTCAAAGTTGAAGATATGCCTGTTTCTGTTGCGGTGGATGTAAACGGTACATCAATCCACGCCATTGCACCAAAAATCTGGCAAGCTAAAATTGGTAAAATTCCTGTTGTAGACGCTGCAGCAGAATAATTTTCCAATACAGTGATAAAGAAAAAGCACCCAAACTTTGGGTGCTTTTTTATGCATGCTAGAAATGAACAAAAGCAATGCGCAAGATAAAGATGAAAAACCTTACCAGGTTCGAGGATCCCACAACTTAAATGGCTGAGTTAAATGCACATCTTCCGCAGGGTCATATTTCTCATGCTTAATTTTTTGTGGCTTTTTGCGTAACTTGCCTGTGTGCTGATCTTCCGCAACAAAGTTATAGCTTTCTGTTTTGAGTTGAGTAAATGCGATTTCCTGTTGTGCGGTACTTGTAGGCATTAAAATTAAAGGCCCTGAAACTTCCTTACGTGTACTCAAATTTTCTTCGTCATACTTAATAAAATACGACTGCCCTGCCTGCACCTGAAAATCTAAATACTTCGGTTTTTGAAAATGTAATGCCCCCAAAGGCCGACTCACACTTAAACGATACTCACCCGGTGCAAGTTCAATCCAGTAATAATGATTGTGCAATAAACTTGGAATCCGATGCTTATTGATAAACATACTGGCTGCGACAATTTCCTGCCTATTCCACTTAGAGTCAGGGCGATACAAATACACAATGGCCGCATCTTGATGCTGTGCCTGAATGGGCTGAAAACGCTGCCCCAGTTTTTGATTAACCCAACCGCCAATGGTCATCATGCCCAAGCGGTGCTGCTCTACAAAACCCGGTTTCTGTTCTAAATCTAAAACTTTTAAAGTACTCGGTGGTTGTGTTTGTTGCACCACGTTTTTTTTGCCATGACATCCCACTAACATTAAACTGGTCACGACCAAGATTGCGACACCACGCATGTCTATCCCTCACTGCGTTTCTTATTTTTGTAAATTAAGTTTTTTGCAAATCAAGCTGCAAATTCATTTTGCAATTGTTGTTTTGAATAATAGGCGTCCACGCCTTGAACTAAGATTAACACCGCCTTGTTTTTTTTGACAATAAAAAACGTGCCGAAACCTAGCGTTTCGGCACGTTTCAGACGAACAGCGAATTAAGCTGTTTTGCTGTCTAATACTTTTAAGTCGACTTTTTCTTCAACTGACTCTTCAGCTTTGGCTTGACGCTCGACCTGAAATTCAGGCTTCGCACCCTCATCAATCACAGCCTCAGTCACCACCACTGTACCTACATCGGTACGGCTTGGTAGGTCATACATGGTTTCAAGCAAAGCATTTTCTAAAATAGAACGCAAACCACGTGCACCTGTATTACGTTCAAGGGCTTTTTTCGCCACTGCACGTAAAGCCGCCTCTTCAAAGACTAAATCGACATTTTCCATCTCGAATAAGTATTGATACTGACGGGTTAAGGAATTTTTTGGTTCAGTCAAAATTTGCAATAATGCATCTTCATCCAGTTCATCTAGTGTTGCAATCACTGGCAAACGACCAATAAACTCTGGAATTAAACCAAACTTCACCAAGTCAGTTGCTTCTACCTGACGGAATAAATCAGACAATTTCTTGCCTTCATCTTTTTTCTTCACGTCTGCAGTAAAACCAATCCCGCCTTTTTCCTGACGTTGCTGCACAATTTTCTCTAAACCAGAGAATGCACCACCACAAATAAACAGGATATTTGAGGTATCAATTTGAATGAATTCTTGCTGCGGATGCTTACGTCCACCTTGAGGTGGAATAGATGCAACCGTGCCTTCAATCATTTTAAGCAAGGCTTGCTGAACACCCTCACCTGATACATCACGGGTGATAGATGGATTTTCAGACTTACGTGTGATCTTGTCGATCTCATCGATATAGATAATGCCTTTTTGTGCTTTTTCTACATCGTAATCGGCTTTTTGCAACAGCTTTTGCACAATGTTTTCGACATCTTCACCCACATAACCCGCTTCGGTTAATGTGGTCGCGTCTGCCATTGCAAAAGGAACATCCAATAGGCGCGCCAAAGTCTGTGCAAGTAAGGTTTTACCCGAACCTGTTGGCCCAACCAGCATGATGTTACTTTTTGAAATTTCGACAGTATCGTCTGTCTTATGCCCTTGCTGGGTCACTTTCAGACGTTTGTAATGGTTATACACTGCAACCGATAAGGTTTTCTTCGCAGTGTCCTGACCAATCACATACTGGTCTAGCGCAGCACGAATTTCATGTGGTTTTGGCAATGGACGTGTTGCCCAATCACCCGACTCAACTTGTTGACTGGTCTGAACCAAGTCTAAGCATACGTCCACACATTCATTACAGATGTATGCGTCCTCGCCTGCAATCAGCTTCCCGACTTCAGACTGCGTTTTACCGCAAAATGAACAATGTTTTTGTCCCTGAGGATGTTCGGACATAGTCACTCCAATATCTCAATCTTTAAAACTTATGGACGTTTTGTTAAAACTTCATCCACAAGACCGTATTCCTTCGCTGCCTGTGCAGTCATGAAGTTATCACGGTCGGTATCTCTTGCGACAGTTTCATAGTCCTGACCACTATGTTCTGCCATTAAACGGTTTAAACGCTCTTTAATGAATAGAATTTCACGTGCATGAATTTCAATATCAGATGCCTGACCACGGAAACCACCAAGTGGTTGGTGAATCATGACACGCGCATTTTCAAGACAGTAACGCTTACCTTTTGCACCTGCGTTGAGCAGGAAAGCACCCATAGATGCTGCTTGTCCCATACAGTAAGTCACAACATCAGGCTTAATAAATTGCATGGTATCGTAAATTGCCATACCTGCAGTCACTGAACCGCCTGGTGAGTTAATGTATAGGTGAATATCTTTATCTGGGTTTTCTGCTTCTAAAAATAACATCTGCGCCACAATTAAGTTGGCCATATTATCTTCGACTTCACCCGTCAAAAAAATGACACGTTCACGTAAAAGACGTGAATAAATATCAAAAGAACGCTCACCACGAGATGATTGTTCGACCACCATGGGTACTAAAGCATTTTCAATTGTTGGAACATACATATGGTTATTTATTCCTAAATTCTTGTGACACGACTCATGTTCACAATATGAGGGATAATTGTCTAAATTGCAAAATATTCACGGCTTAAATCGTAGATATTTTGAGTTAAATGCGATCAATCTCTGAAAAACCAAAAACTGCGATGCAATAAAAAAGGCGCACAAAGCGCCTTTTTTACCTAAAGCCAATTAGCCTTGTTGACGAGCTTGTTGCTCTTTCAATAAGTCTTCATAGCTTACAGATGTATCAGTCACTTTTGCAGAAGCCAAGATGTGATCTACAACCTGATCTTCTAAAACAACTGCTTCGATTTGTGAACGCTGTTGTTTGTCATTTTTGAAGTATTCAATTACTTCGTTTGGATCTTCATAAGAAGAAGCCATATCTTCGATGTAAGCATCTACACGTGCTTGGTCAACTTCAAGTTTAGCATCTGCCAATACTTTGCTAACCAATACGCCTAGTTTTACAGATTTTTCAGCTTGTTCTTTGAACAATTCATCTGGAAGCATGCTTGAGTCAAATGCTTTTGCACCTTGCGCACCAAACTGCTGTGTGAATTGCTGAATCATTTGTTGACGTTGACGGTCAATTTCTTGAGCAACCATTGCAGACGGAATTTCAACTTCGTTTGCCGCAACGAGTGCATCAAAAGTTGCACCTTTTACTTGGTTACGTAAACCATTTTTCACTTCACGTTCCATGTTTTTACGAACGTCAGCTTTTAATTTGTCTACGCCATCTTCTTCAGAAATACCGAAGATTTGTAGGAATTCAGCATCAATTTCTGGAAGTTTTTGCTTTTCAACAAGTTTCACAGTGATTTTGAATTGAGCTGCTTTACCTGCAAGGTTTGCTGCTTGGTAGTCTTCAGGGAAAGTTACATCAATAACTTTCTCTTCGCCTTTTTTCATGCCCACGATGCCATCTTCAAAACCAGGAATCATGCGACCAGAACCAAGTACTAGTTTAAAGTCTTCAGCAGCACCGCCTTCAAACTTTTCGCCATCTACAGTGCCTTCAAAGTCGAAAGTCACTTGCATGTCTTTTTTCGCCATGCCTTTGGTTTCTGCCCAAGAAGCACGTTGCTTTTGAAGATTTTCAAGCATTTGCTCAACGTCTTTGTCGTTCACTTCTGAAGACTTACGTTCAACTTCTAAACCGTCAAATTTCACTTCAACTTCTGGATAAACTTCAACTGTCGCTTCGTAAACTAAAGCGTCGTCTTTCATTTCAGTTTTTTCGATGTTTGGCATACCAACAGCGTTGATTTTTTCTTGTTGGATTGCTTCAAAAACGGTGTCACGAATAATGTCGTTCACCACTTCTTGATAAATACCTGCACCGTATTCACGACGAACAACGTTTAGAGGCACTTTACCTGGACGGAAGCCGTTAATCTTCACAGTTTTGGCAGTGCGTTTCAAGCGAGCTTCAAACTGCTCGTTAATACGGCTCGTCGGTACAGATACATTTAAACGACGGGCAACGCCCGAAACCGCTTCAGAAGTTACTTGCATGGCTTCCTCGATATAGTTAGTAATAACAGTTTATAAAAAAGTGCCACATTATATGACAACATTAAAGGATATACAAAATACGTTCTGATCTCGACTGAATTTTTTTAATCGTCACGCTATTTTCTGTAAATTTTCAACTTTGTGTATATTTCTTGTTGTAAATAAGAATCCTTATCATTATTATTAGCCAACTCCTTCATGAATGATTCTAATTACCATATAGGTCTAAATTAGGATCATTGATTCATATTAGAGATATAATTTTATGGCTAAGTTCAACCTACACCCGCTGTGTCTTGCATTACTTGGGGCAACCTCTACTGCTGTTTTCGCAAATACCTCTACCGATGCGACTTCAACCCACCAACTTTCCACGATTGTGGTTTCTGCGGCAGGTTTTGAACAAGATATTAAAAATGCACCTGCTTCTATTAGCGTGGTCACAAAAGAAGATATTGAAAAGAAAAATGCCACCAGTATTGCTGATTTGTTAGCAGATGTTCCTGGTATCGATATACGTTCTGGTGTCGGTAAAACCTCTGGTTTAAATATAAAAATGCGTGGTCTTGGAAATGATTACAGCTTAATTTTAATTGATGGTCGTCGTCAAACTACCTCGTCAGATGTTACCCCAAATGGTTTTGGAGAAACATCAAACGGATTTTTACCCCCACTGGCTGCAATCGAAAGAATTGAAGTGATTCGTGGCCCTATGGCTACTCGCTATGGCTCAGAAGCGATGGGTGGTGTGATCAATATCATTACCAAAAAAGTGTCTGATGAGTGGAATGGGAATGTCACTGTCAGCGGTAATGTCATGGAAAGTAATGCCGAAGCAGACTCATGGAAAACCAGTTTTGTCGTCAATGGACCACTGATCAATGACCGTTTAGGTTTGCAACTACGTGGCAGCTATTTAGACCGTCAACGTTCAGAACGTATTCAGGGTTCAACAGGTCGTGACCCACGCCCAAGCAAAGCTGATAATTATGATATCGGTGCAAAATTAGACTTTAAACTTGATGATCAAAACTCTTTTTGGATCGATGGTTTTTCATCAACTCAAAAATATGACAATTCAGATCAACGTTTGGGTAACTTCATTTCTCGTGGCGGTATTGCAGGATATGAAGATGAACTTGAGTTTAATCGTATTCAAATTGCTGCAGGTCATGATGGACAATATGACTTCGGTTTGTGGAAAACTTATATCAGTCAGAATACAACTGAGACTAAAGGACGCACCATTCCAACGGATGCATTTCCAGCACTTGCAGGACAACCCCGCAAATTAGAAAATACTGATTTAGTCTTTGACTCACATTTAGTCACTCCAATTGCGAACCACAAACTTACTATTGGCACCGAATATAAAGACACTACTATTGCAGATGATATCGCAGGCATTGGTAAAGAATTTACTCAAGATACTTGGTCACTGTATGCTGAAGATGAATGGCAATTAAGAGATAACCTTTATTTTACCTTTGGTGGACGCTACGAAGATCACAGTGGTTTTGGTGGACAGTTTAGCCCGCGCGCATATTTGGTATGGAATACAACCGATGACTTAACGATTAAAGGAGGCGTCAGCACAGGCTATAAAACTCCATCAGCCAAAGATTTGTATAACGGTATCAATGGTTATAGTGGACAAGGTGCAACACCAAGTCTCGGAAATCCTGATCTAGATCCAGAAACTTCAGTCAACTATGAACTTGGTTTTAATTATCAACCGACTGATGCTTTAAATTTAACGGCAACAGCATTCTTCAACCAAGTTGAAGATAAAATTATTTCTAAAACCTTTAGCTGTCAAACCAATGACTGTTCTAACTTCAGCAACAAAGTTACCTCTTTTAGTAAAAGCTTTAATGCTGATGAAGCGGAAATTTACGGATTAGAAACTTCATTGCAGTACCAAATTATCCCAGAATGGGATATCAAAGCCTCCTACACCTTTACAGAATCAGAAATCACCAAAGGTGATGATAAAGGGTATGCTTTAGAATCAACTGCTAAACATTTACTTAACTTGACTTCAACTTGGCATATTAATGATGCATTTGATATTTGGTTACAACATGAGTACCAATCTGGTCGCCCTCGCTTTACTGCCAAACCAACAGATGCCGGCTCACAAAGCATTGAAGTACAAACAAATAATGAGTTCTCTGGGTATAACCTCTTTAACTTAGGCACAAGCTATCAATTTAACGATCACATTCGTATTAATGCTGCGGTAAACAACTTACTAGATAAAGACTTTACCCAAAATATGGATTACATCGATATCAATGGTGATACACAACAGGCATATAAATATCTATCTATCGGACGCAGTTCTGAAGGTACATATTTAGCAGGCCGTAACTACTGGCTTTCTGTTTCTTATGACTTCTAAGTCTTAAACTTCATCTCAAACCCTGCTTCGGCAGGGTTTTCTAGTCTCCCCCCAAGCCTTTCACGTTCACATCGTTTTATTAAATAATAATATTGATAATGATTATTATTTTCAAATAAGAATTAAAGAAAAACACCACTCCGCACATTGTTATTGATAATGATTCTCAATACAATTAGCAACAATTGTTATAGACGTCATAACAACAACTTCACACTTTATTCATTTTGAACTAAAAACGCTGAATAAAGCGTGGCCTCCTGTTGGTTTACATTTAGGGAAATACCATAAATGGCACAGATCAAAAGCCGCAAACACAATCGCTCTGCGCAACTGATGGCTTTAGCCGCCTCTCTTCCACTACTTGCACATGCCGCAAGCCCTGAAGATGACGTCACCCACTTACCCACCATTACGGTTAAATCGGAAGCCGAAAGCAAATACAAGGCAGACCGTTTAAGCTTTGCAAAATACACACAGCCGTTGTTGGATACTCCACAAACCATCTCTGTAATTAAAAAAGAAATCTTGCAGGAGCAAGGTGCAACCTCGTTGGTTGAAGCCTTGCGTAACACCCCAGGCATCACCCTACAACTTGGTGAAAATGGTAATACCAGCGCAGGCGATGCCTTTCAAATGCGAGGTTTTTCTACCCAAACCTCAACCTATGTCGATGGTATTCGCGATTTAGGTGCTATCAGCCGTGATGTATTTAACCTTGATCAAATTGAAGTGGTCAAAGGCCCATCAGGTTCAGAAGCAGGTCGTGGTGCGGCTTCGGGTTATATCAATTTGGTGAGTAAATTACCGCAAAGTGAAAATAGTCAGGAAGTTTCTGCCAGCTATAACACCGCAGAACATGCCCGACTCTCTGCAGACATTAACCAAGTCATCAACCCCAATACGGCGTTTCGCCTGAACGTGATGGGGCAAGAAGGTGGTGTGGAAGGACGTGACTATATCGAAAATAACAGTTATGCCATCGCTCCTTCTCTTGCTTTCGGATTAAACACGGCCACTCGTTTATATTTGTATTCTCAACACATCAGACAGCGGAATATTCCAGATGGTGGTATTCCAACAATCGGCATGAAGGGCTTTTATAACTCAGACTCGCTGTTAGCGACTGCACCTCAAGTCAATCGGGAAAACTTTTATGGTCATGTCAATGACTATGAAGATGTCGATGCAGATATGTTTACGGCAAAAATTGAAAGTGATTTAACGGATCGGCTCAAACTGACCAACACCACCCGTGTAGGCAAAACGCAGATGAATCGGGTGCTGACAGGGATCAATACTGGTTCTAGTGGTTTAAGAACCAATGGTTCATCTGACCCAGCACAATGGGAAGTGAATCGCTCCCGCCAAGGGGTTGATCAGGAAAATAAGATTCTGGCTAACCAAACCACTTTAAATTTCGATCTACAAACTGGCGCTGTTGAACATGATGTTGTTGCAGGTATGGAGTTTTTAAAAGAACAGCAATCCAGCAAACTGTTGGCCACACAATTGCCAGGTGAAGCGACCGTCAATACACCTTGGGCTAATCTTTATCGACCTGACCGCAATCAAGCCATGCCAGCGCTTATTTATAATGGCGGTTATACCAATGGTGAAACCCAAACTGCCGCAGCTTATTTATTCGATACTTTAAAATTTGGAGAGCGTTTCCAGCTGAACGGCGGTGTTCGGGTCGATTATTATGAAACCGATTATCAGGGCTTAACTTTGCCGCGAGGTGGTAATGCCTTGGTCGCCAAAGACCTCAGTACGCACGACACATTGTTAAGCTGGAAACTTGGCGGTGTGTATAAACCTACTTTAAATAGCAGTGTGTATGCCTCTTATGCCAAATCATTGACTCCGCCAGGCAGTGCCAACTTCACGCTGTCTGAATCAGGCAATGATGCCATTAATGCGCAGCCTCAAGAAACCCATCATTATGAAGTAGGCAGCAAATGGGAGTTATTGCAAGGCAAACTTGCTATGGCTGCTGCTGCGTATCGTACAGAAAATGAAAATCAATCGACCATTGATCCGATTTCCCAGCTAGCCGTGCAGGAAGGTAAAAAACGTGTCGATGGTGTTGAGCTAAGTGCTGTGGGGCAAATTACCGATGCCTGGAATATTTCTGCAGGCGTTGCCCACATGAAAGTTAAACAACTGAATCAACGTTCATCGAGTAGCACAACATTATCTGAACGCTGGTCACCTGAATGGACTGCAAGCTTATGGTCAACCTACGACTGGGCAGGCTTTAAATTTGGTTTAGGCGCTCGTTATGTTGATGAACAAAAACGTGTAGTCACTGACAGCACCGCACCTGCCAACATGCCGAATATCCCAGGCTATGTCGTCTTTGATGCTTTGGTAGGCTACAACTTTAACAAACACGCTTCACTAAATCTGAACCTCTACAACCTTGCCGATAAAGAATATATCAGCACCCTTAACAATGGTGGTGGTCGTGTGGTTCTTGGACAGCCACGCTCGGCAACGCTTAGCTTGAATTACAAGTTCTAAGTAATTGCAATAAATCTATAGCGTAGCTCAAAAGAGACTATATAGATTGGTTCGGGCGATGAGTCGCTTTCATAGCACAGATCGCTCGAACTTTTACTGCTGAACCATAATGTCGAGTATTCAATTTTTTGAATTATAACTTTCACAGGAAGAATCAATATGATGCTTCACATTCCTAACGTACTCAGTAAAGTGCAAGTCCAGCAAATTCGGGCTGAGTTAGACAGTGCATCGGCTTGGCAAAATGGCCAATTCAGCGCAGGCGCGCAAGCACAAAAAATTAAACAAAATTTGCAGTTTGATCCCAAACATCCGAGTTATGCAGCACTGGCGCAAGAAATACTCAGCGCTCTCAAACAACAGGCTTTATTGCAGTCATTTGCCTTGCCGCTGCATATGCTTCAGCCGATGTTCAATTGTTATCAAAACACAGGAACTTATGGCAATCATGTCGATAGTGCGGTGCAATATTGTGCGCAGGCGCAACGTCCGATTCGTACTGATGTTTCTATGACTTTATTTTTAAGTGAACCTGAAGAATATCAGGGAGGTGAACTGATTATTGAAGACAACTATGGAAGTCATGAAGTTAAACTCAGTGCGGGCGATGCGATTGTGTATCCTGCGACCAGTTTACATCGGGTTGAACCAGTAACAGTAGGCCAAAGAATTGCGGCATTTACTTGGTGTCAAAGTATGGTGAAAGATGACTGGCAGCGCAGTATGTTGTTCAATTTAGACATGACCATTCTGCAATTACGTCAACAACTTGGTGATACCGCAGAAGTATTGTCCCTGACTGCGCACTATCACAATCTGATTCGTCAATGGAGTCAATTATGAATACCGCACCATTGGCAGCCTTAAACCATATTCCCCCACATTTACAAACGATTGCCGACTATCAAAAACAGGCGAAACTACACTTGGATGCAGCCACATGGGCCAATTTAGAAGGCGCTGCGGGCGATGAATACAGTCTAAATAATAACCGAACTGCTTTTGCCAATATTCAATTATTACCACGTCACTTAAATTCTTTTAAAGATGCCAATACGCAGATTCAACTTTTAGGCGAACACTATCCCCACCCGATTTTTTTAGCCCCCGTGGCTTATCAACAGCTATTTCATCTGCAGGGGGAAATTGCCACAGCACAAGCAGCTTCCGCTATGCAAGCGCCCATGATTCTCAGTCATTTAAGCACCACCTCAATGGCAACGCTTGATCAGGTTTCATCTGCGCCAAAATGGTTTCAACTGTATTGGCAAGGCAGTCGTAAAGCCGCTTTGGATTTGATTTTTCAAGCGCAACATTATGCCTATCAAGCCATTGTACTCACGGTTGATGCACAGCACATGGGTATTCGAGATCGGGAACGTCGCGCTTACTTTCAGTTACCCGCACATATTCAGGCAGTGCATCATCATCCTGTGAGTACAGCAACCCTCAAAGACAATCAGCATGCTCTATTTGATGGCTTAATGCAGCAAGCCGCCACATGGGAAGATATTGCTTGGCTGGTACAACGCAGCCCGCTCCCTATTTTACTCAAAGGTATTTTACACCCTGCCGATGCACAACAGGCGCATCAATACGGCGTACAAGGGATTATTGTGTCTAATCATGGTGGTCGAGTTTTAGATACCGTTGTCAGTCCAATTCAAGTTTTAAGCACGATGCGAAAAATTTTACCGCACGATTTCCCTATTCTATTGGACAGTGGTATCCGCCGTGGCACAGATATTTTTAAAGCATTAGCCCTAGGGGCAAATGCAGTATTAATTGGACGGCCATATATTTATGGCTTGGCAGTTGCTGGTGCATTAGGGGCAGCGCATAGCATCAAGCTCTTAAAAGAAGAATTTGAAGTGAGCATGGCACTTATGGGAACAAGCAGCATTAAACAGATTAAAAACAGTTATATTTATCAGAAATAAAACAAATAACAGAAAAAATTTTCACAGGTATGGCTATATTTGTAAAAAACAGGGAATTATTACCCTTGCAGATCCATTAACATACAGATATTGGTTTACAAGTGCCATGATTCGACTTTTAGCGATAGTCTCCTGAAAATAGCTTGTAAATTGATAGAATAGACACAATCTATATTTATAGTAAGTTGCCGTTATCCACGACCGATGCAACCGCTACTATTCAAGGAGTTTTCACATGATGTTGGCAGATCCAAGCAAAAAATACCGTCGTATGTACCAGCGTGTCGACTTACCAGACCGCCAATGGCCAAATAACGAAATTACCAAAGCGCCAATCTGGATGAGTACCGACCTACGTGACGGTAACCAAGCGATCTTTGAGCCAATGAACATTGAACAAAAATTCAAAATGTTCCAAATGCTTGTGAAAATTGGTTTTAAACACATCGAAATTGGTTTCCCATCGGCATCTCAAGTTGACTTCGATTTCACGCGTAAATTGATTGAAGAAGGTCATATTCCAGATGACGTATATATTGAAGTATTGGTACAAGCACGTGACCATTTAATCGCACGTACTTTTGAATCTTTACAAGGTGCAAAACGTGCAATTGTGCATATTTATAATGCCAACTCGCCTACCTTCCGCCAAAAAGTCTTGAATGTAGATGTTGCGGGTGCCAAACAATTGGCCATCAACGCTGCAACCAAAGTAAAAGAATATGCAGCAAAACAGCCTGAAACTGAGTGGGTATTCCAGTACAGCCCAGAATGTTTCACTGCAACTGAGTTAGAAGTGGCTAAAGATGTTTGTGATGCGGTAACTGAAATTTGGGAAGCATCGCCAACCAATAAAGTCATTTTAAACTTGCCTGCAACAGTGGAAGTGTCTACACCAAACGTGTATGCAGACCAAGTTGAATGGATGCACCGCAATATTGAGCGTCGTGATGGTGTGATCATTTCAGTACACTGTCACAATGACCGTGGTTGTGGTATTGCCGCTTCTGAATTGGCCATCATGGCGGGTGCAGACCGTGTAGAAGGTTGTGTATTTGGTAACGGTGAGCGCACAGGTAACGTAGACGTTGCTGCGATTGCGTTGAACATGTACACCCAAGGTGTTGCACCAGAGTTGGATTTCTCAAACATCAACGAAATTATTGCAACAGTTGAAGAATGCACAGGCTTGCCAGTACACCCTCGTCATCCGTACGCAGGTGACTTAGTCTTTACTGCATTCTCTGGTTCACACCAAGACGCAATTAAGAAAGGTTTTGAGTTCCAGAAAAATGAAGAAATTTGGGATATGCCTTACTTGCCAATTGACCCGAAAGATTTAGGTCGTGACTATGACGCAGTGATTCGTGTCAACTCACAATCGGGTAAAGGCGGTATTGCTTACTTGTTAGAATCGAACTACAACGTGACTTTGCCGCGTCGTTTACAAATCGAATTCTCACAAATTGTGCAACAACGTACCGATGAACAAGGTACAGAAATTAGCGCAAGCGAAATTTGGAACTTGTTTAAAGAAACTTACGTTGCGGTAAAAGATGCACAATATGCAACACAAAACTACAAATTGTCTGATGAAAATGGCAATCAGGTCATTGAACTAGATGTTGTAGTAAATGGTGAAACGCAGCACTTACGTGGCGAAGGCAATGGCCCAATTTCAGCGATTTTAAACGCATTGCAATTGCCAATTGATGTCTTGAACTACGAAGAGCGCAGCATTAGCTCGGGTGCACATGCAAAAGCGTTGGCTTTAATTGAATTGCAAGTGAAAGGCACAGGTAAATCTGCATTTGGTGCAGGGGTTCATGACAACATTGTGACTTCATCAATTGATGCGATCATTGCTTGTACAAATCGCTTGATTGAGCAAGGTGTATTAAGCACGGATCAAGTGGTTGCTGCCGCAGTTTAAAGCGCTGCAAACGCATAAAAGCATTTTGAAAAGGATACCCCAAGTGGTATCCTTTTGTTTATTCATCCTCAGGATTTAAGGCGAATTATTCCCGTGTCTTTTCCAGCTGACTCAGTAGGCATTGTTGTTCCAGAAAAGTTCCAATTTGAAGAACCCCTAGAGCTCGAATGTGGCCGTGTTCTACCCCGCTTCGAACTGATGGTCGAAACCTACGGCACGCTCAATGCCGAAAAATCCAATGCAATTCTGATCTGTCATGCGTTGTCAGGGCATCATCATGCTGCAGGTTATCATCATGCCGACGATAAAAAAGCAGGCTGGTGGGATGCCTGTATTGGCCCGGGAAAAGCCATTGATACCAACCACTTTTTTGTGGTGGCCTTAAATAATATTGGCGGATGTAACGGCTCGACTGGCCCAACATCGCCAAACCCTGAAAATGACAACCGCCCTTATGGCCCAGATTTTCCCTTGGTCACTGTGCGCGATTGGGTCAAAACCCAAGCCATGCTGTCTGACCGTTTAGGGATTGAAGTCTGGTATTCAGTTATTGGCGGCTCTTTGGGTGGCATGCAGGCTTTGCAATGGTCGGTAGATTATCCTGACCGTCTAAAAAAATGTGTGATCATTGCCAGTGCGCCAAAATTGTCTGCACAAAATATTGCCTTTAATGAAGTCGCACGTCAGTCAATTTTATCTGACCCAGACTTTCATCATGGCCGTTATTTAGAACACGACAGCTACCCAAAACGTGGTTTGATTTTGGCACGCATGGTTGGACATATCACCTATTTGTCTGAAGAGGCCATGAAACAGAAATTTGGTCGTGACTTAAAATCAGGCAAATTTATGTATGGTTTTGATGTCGAATTTCAGGTCGAAAGCTATTTACGCTATCAGGGCGAACAATTTAGCCGTAATTTTGATGCCAATACCTATTTAATTATGACCAAGGCACTGGATTATTTTGATCCTGCACGTGAATACGAGCAATCCTTACAAAAAGCCATGGCGAATACAAAATGCAAGTTTTTAGTGGTGTCATTTACCACCGACTGGCGCTTTAGCCCTGAGCGTTCGCAGGAAATTGTGGATGCGCTAATTAGCAATCATAAACCTGTCAGCTATTTAGATATTGATGCCGAACAAGGACACGACTCGTTCTTGTTCCCAATTCCACTGTACGTGAAAGCCATGCGTGCATTCTTGGGCGGAACAGAACATCTTCAAGCAACCCCACAGGAGGCCGTGTAATGCGTCTTGATCAGCAACTTGCCGAAAAGTGGATTAAACCCAATTCTAAAGTACTCGATTTGGGTTGTGGCGATGGTGAACTGTTGGCACACATGAGCAAACAGCATAATATTCGTGCATACGGATTAGAAATTGATCAAGAAAAGATTGCAATTGCGATCAGTCGCGGGTTAAATATTATCCAACAAGACTTGAATTTGGGGCTTAGCCGTTTTGCAGACCAGTCTTTTGACTATGTGGTCATGGCACAAGCCTTGCAAGCAGTAGATGCACCTGACGTATTATTAAGAGATATGGTACGTGTGGGTAAACAGGCAATTATTACCTTTCCGAACTTTGCGCATTGGAAGACTCGCTCTTTTCTTGCCTTAAAAGGGAAAATGCCTGTTTCAGATGCATTACCTTATATGTGGTACAACACCCCAAATATTCATTTGTGTACGTTTCGTGATTTTGAGGCACTTTGTGCCGAAAATAATATTCGCATCATTAACCGACTTGCCGTGAATGGGAATCAACAAGATAGTTTACTCAGTAAGCATCTGCCTAATTTGTTTGGTGAAGTCGCAATTTATCGAGTGAGCGCTCTATGAAAAAACTATTATTAAGCACCACGCTATTGGTTGGACTGTTGAGCATTCAAGCCCATGCAGATTATGTTTCACCATCATCTTCTGTAGCGAGCCAAGCGGCTCAATATTCAACCATGGATATTAATGGCTTGATTAAAGCAGCCAAAGCAGGTCAGGCAGGCGCACAATTTTACTTAGCGACAAAATATCAACAAGGTAAAGACGTTCAACAAGACAGCCGTCAAGCGTTTGCTTGGTACAAAGCTGCGGCAGATCAAGGTTTATCGGCTGCGCAATTAAATGTAGGTCGTATGTTGGCAGATGGTATTGGCACGAAAAAAGACGAAGTCTTAGCACGTCAATATTTTGAAAAGGCGGCTAGCCGTGGTGATAACCGTGCCAGCTTTAACCTTGCCATGATGGAAGAACAAAAGAAAAACTATATGGGTGCGTATCAGTGGTATGAGTTATCTACCCGTGATGGCATGCTCGACAATAAAGTAATTTCTTTGTCTGAAGGTAAGAAAACCGCTTTGGCAGCTAACTTAACTCAAGAACAAATTCGTCAAGCACGTGACCGCGCAGACCAATGGATTCAAGCGCAATAAATTTAACTACGTTTGAAGTGATCTCAAAGCACCTTCGGGTGCTTTTTGTTTTATCCGAAATAAACTGCCTGCATGGCCTGTAGCAGTTCAGGGCTGAATTCTTCTACTGCAGCAGAACCTAATACCGCATCTATACCACAATGCGGACAAATTGCGGTTTGCTCATCATCACACCAATCTTCAATTTCGCTATAAGCAAAAGTTTCCAGACAGTAAAAACAGCCACAACGCTCACTTTGCTGAAATAATGTACGGTGCTGACTCGAATAACGGTAGATCTCTGAAATTTTGCTCGTCATGATTCCCCTACTTCTTATATCTCAGCATGATTTGCATGTATTAAAACAAATCTGTGCAAGATTAAACTTTTAAGTCTGCAAAATCCGTTAAAATATCCAAGATTATTTTAAATTAAGATCTGAATTATGGCTGCAACTGATTGGCGCGCTCAAGGTACTTTGGTTTTAGCAAGCAATAACAAGGGAAAAATTGCAGAATTTGAAACCCTGTTTGCGCAATTAGACTTGCCTGTGCAAGTGATTCCGCAAGGTCAACTAAATATTGAAGATGCTGTTGAAGATGGTTTGAGCTTTGTTGAAAATGCCATTTTAAAAGCACGCCATGCCGCAAAAATTTCAGGAAAGCCTGCCATTGCAGATGACTCTGGTTTATGTGTGCCTATTTTAGGCGGCGCACCGGGGATTTATTCTGCACGTTTTGCAGGCGAACATGGCAATGATGCAGCCAACAATGAAAAACTTTTGAATAAACTCAAACCACTACGTCAAGACGGCGCAGCAATTGAAGGTATGTTTGTTTGTGTTTTGGCTTTGGTTGAACATACCGATGATCCATTACCACAAATTTTCCAAGGTATTTGGAAAGGCGAGATTTTAGCAGAAGCTCGTGGTGAAAATGGTTTTGGCTATGACCCGCTCTTTTGGTTGCCTGAATTGGGAGTGTCGAGCGCAGAAATGTCGAAAGCAGAAAAGAATAAAATCAGTCACCGTGGTCAGGCGATGCAACTGTTTAAAGCAAGTTTACAAGCTTAGATTTAACAGATGTGATTGATCTTACAGCCCGTTTTCAAACACGGGCTGTTTTATTTTCAAGCTTTACAAATCAGGTCAAACATCCCTTGTCGTCAAATCGCAACACATTCGTCACCGCATTGTCATACAGACCTGTTGAGATAGGCTCAACTATTGAGAGGTCTAAATCATGGCAGGATTATCTATTTGGCACGTGCTGATTTTTGCAATTGTGGTCATTTTATTATTTGGTACATCTAAGCTTAAAAACTTAGGTAAAGATGTAGGTGGCGCGGTCAAAGATTTTAAAAAATCAATAAAAGATGATGAGGCAGAAGCGGCGCAACTGAAAGAACCTCGTACGATTGAACATCAAGCCAATAGCAGTGATGTAAATTCGACTGTAAAGCATTAAGGCTGAGGGTTTGAGATTATGCTCAATATTGGAATGACGGAACTGCTGATTTTCGGCATCATTGCATTATTGGTGCTGGGTCCTGAAAAACTCCCTGAAGCAGCGCGTTTTGTCGGCAAATGGTACGCTAAAATTAAACGTATGGTCAGTAATGTTCAAAATGACATTGACCGCGAATTGCGTTTATCTGAATTACGCGAGCAAATGCAGCAAGAAATGGCGCGTATTCAGGAACTTGAAGCAAAGATGCAAGCACAAATGCATGAAATGCAGCAAGAAAAAATATTTGAAGATACAACTGCAAAAAGCACACATTCCCCGCATGCCGTATCAAAAAATACCTTACAACAGCATCATTACACCTTGGTTTTAAATACTGAAAAAACCTCTGCGGTGTTACTCCCTAAAACTAAAATGACATCACATTCAAATTTATCTGCGCTACAACATACTACAGCGCCCTATACTGAAATGAAGGTTGCAGTATGAGCCAATCAAACGCTTCTGAGCTTTCACATTTGCCTGTGAAGGCAGAGCAAGCCGCATTAGAAGAAATGCCAATTACTAAGCACTTGATGGTGCTGCGTAATCATCTTTTTAAAATTGTAGGGCTTATTCTTGCCTTATTCTTCTGTTTATTGCCGTTTGCCAATAAAACTTATCAAGTATTGTCGGAACCATTACGTGCACAGTTGCCACGTACATCAACCATGATTGCGACTGATGTTACCGCAACCTTTATGGCGCCGTTTAAACTAAACTTTTTTGTCGCGCTGTTCATTGCGATGCCATTTATTTTGTATCAGATTTGGGCATTCGTAAAACCAGCGTTATATGAAAAAGAAAAAAGTTTGGCGCTGCCTTTGCTGATCGGCAGTATTTGCTTGTTCTATATCGGAATTAGCTTTGCTTACTTTGTCGCCTTGCCATCCATTCTGCACTTTTTCATTAGCGTTTCCCCTGAAACAGTCGCCCCGATGACCGATATTAATAGCTATCTTACATTTTGTTTGAAGCTGTTTTTGGTTTTTGGTTTTACCTTTGAGATTCCAATTGTCACACTTTTGCTGATTATGATTGGTGTCGTGTCTACGCAAACTTTGGTTGAAAAACGTCGCTTTATTATTGTTGGCTGTTTTTTTGTGGCCATGTTTGTCACACCGCCAGACGCTTTATCGATGATCATGCTTGCCATTCCGATGTGGATGCTGTTTGAAATTGGTTTGTTTTTTGGCAAATTAATTGAGAAGCGACGAGTCAGTCACAGCTAATCTAAAATATTGAATTTTAAAAAGAAGCACATGGTTGCTTCTTTTTTTGTGCGTGTAGATCACAACTGAACGGATTTAATCAGTTTGACACATAAGCTTAACCCGCATGTCATGTTTAGCCACTAATTTACATATAACTTTCAAACGACTAAGCAATTTGCTAGGAAAAAAATGACTGATTTTATGCCTTACAATGAAGATCAAGAGTTAGATAATAACACTTCAGACAATACGCACTTTCGTGACATTCTAGAACAACGCATGAGCCGTCGCAGTTTAATTAAAAAAACTGCAAGCGGTGCAGCAGCTTTAGCTTTAGCTTCTTCTTTATCTGCATGTAGTGATGATGATGAAGATACAAATGTAACACCACCAACAAGTAAAGAAGAACCCAATACCAAGCCTGAAACATTAACATTTAAAGCTGTAGATAAAAATTTAAATGATATTGTTACTGTTCCTGAAGGTTACCAAGCAACTGTATTATATGCTTTAGGTGACTCAATCAATCCTTCTTATAGCAATTGGAATGCAGATGCAGATGTTCCATCTGGCCCAAGTTTCCAATTCCGCTCTGGTGACTGTCACGATGGCATGAGCTATTTTGGCTTAAGTACTAAAACTGGTCGTTATGATGAAAATGCATCAGATCATGGCTTATTGGTTTTGAACCACGAATATATCAACCAAACCTTCTTACATCCAAAAGGCGCAACTAAAAAGGATGGACGTCGCCCAGAAGATGAAGTGATTCGTGAAGTAAATGCACACGGTGTTTCAGTCGTTCATATTAAGAAAAATGCTGAAACTCAAGCTGTAGAGATTGTGAAGTCATCACCATTTAACCGTCGTATTACAGCTTCGACTGTCATGGATTTTGCAGGGCCTGTAGCTGGTTCTCCATTACTGCACACAGCATTCTCTCCCGCTGGTCGTCAAACTCGAGGCACACAAAATAACTGTGGTAATGGTTATACACCATGGGGCACTTATTTAACTGCTGAAGAAAATTTTATTGGTTATTTCCAACGCTCAGGTACAGACCAATACTCAGCCCGTAGTGAAGCTGAAAAAATAGCACTTAAACGCTATGGCTTAGGCTTAGAGATCTCTTATCAAACTGAAAAAAATGCAGACGGTAGTGTTAAACGTGATGCGAAAAACAACATCATTTATATTTTAGATGCTGATGGTAAAAAAATTCCAGAACGCGATGAGCAAGATCGCATCGTGTATTTGAATAAATCTTCACGCTATGGTTGGGAAACAGCAGAAGCTGGTTTTGAATCTCAAGACATGTATGATCGTTGGGCTGCTAACGTAACCAAAGAGTCTGCAACTCAAGACTATCGTAATGCGCCAAATACATTTGGCTGGATTGTAGAAATTGATCCATTCGATAGCCGCTCAAACCCAGTAAAACGTACTGCATTAGGTCGTTTTGCTCACGAAGACTGTCGCGCCAGCCGCGCAATTGAAGGGCAAAAATTTGCATTCTATATGGGCGATGACTCGCGCGGTGAGTACATCTACAAATTTGTATCAGATGCAACATGGGATCCTAAAGATGTGAATGGTGGTTATCGAGCTGGCGACAAATATATGAATTCAGGGAAATTCTATGTCGCTAAATTTAATGCATCAGGCACAGGAGAGTGGATTGAACTGGCTTATGGTAAAAATGGCTTAACCGAAACAAACGCTATTTACCCATTTAGCTCACAAGCGGATGTCCTTACTTTTGCTCGTCTTGCAGCAGATGCTGTAGGAGCTACAAAAATGGATCGTCCAGAATGGGTTGCTGTAAACCCTGAAAATGGTGAAGTGTACGTGACTTTAACCAATAACTCGAACCGTGGTTCAAGCTATGCAACAGATCCTGCAAACCCACGTAACTACACCGATCCTGAAGGTGGTAAAGGTAACGTCAATGGTCATATTATCCGCTTTAAAGAAGAGAATACTGCAGCAACATCATTTGAATGGGATATCTATCTATTTGGTGCTGAAGCAAGTATGGATCCGACAATTAACCTTTCTAATTTAAGCGATGCAAACGACTTCTCAAGTCCAGATGGTATGTGGTTTGACCCACGTGGTGTTCTTTGGATTCAAACAGATGATGGCGCATATACAGATGTTACAAACTGTATGATGTTAGCAGCACTACCTGGTCAAGTTGGTGATGGCGGTGTTGTAAAAACTGTTGGTGATCAAAGTACAATTGCTGGTGCTCAAGTCACCGATAAAAACTTACGTCGCTTCCTTGTTGGGCCAAAAGAATGTGAAGTTACAGGTGTAACCATGACACCTGACTACAAAGCAATCTTTATTAACGTTCAGCACCCAGGTGAAGATTCAAAGAGTTTTGATGCGCCAAGCAGCCATTGGCCTGCAACACAAACTGACATGAACAATAAAACTGCACGTCCTCGTTCAGCAACGGTTGTCATCACCCGTAAAGACGGCAAAGCAATTGCTGGATAACATCCATAAATTAAAAATGCCGACATCACGTCGGCATTTTTTATGCCTCAATGTTCAACTGTTGCTGCACAATATCTCCCTTTTGCTCACCATATTGTGTTTTTTCCAGCCATGTAAATTGCTGCGCCTGCATACGTAAAAAATTGGAACAACGTGTACCGTAAAGTGGACTTTGAATAAAAGTCGATGACAACAACGCTTCCATCTCCAATGAAATCCCTGTTTGCGGTAACAATTCAGATGCAACTTTGCGTTCATCTTGCAAAATATCCCACGCCGCAGCATTTAGCTCTGCCGTTGCAAGATCAGGCAATTGCAGCATCGGTAAAAACTCCTGCGTAAAGCGTTTGCGTAAACGTGCAGTTTTTTCCCAAGGGTCACTCATCAATCCATTCGACACCACATAAACGCCTTTAGCTAAAACCTGCGGCGCTTCTCCACGGTTACTCATGTACACCGCTTGAGTGGTGTCACCCACAAATAAATTAAAACCTGCATATTCACATTGCTGTTTTTCTAAGGCTTGCGCAAAACGGATAGGCGTTTGCTCAGATTCTAAAAAAGCCTGAATAATATGCCCACGTGAAGTTGGATATTCACGAACATCATTCGCATCACGATAATTGGTAATCACAGCCCAGCGTCCCGATGGGGTAATGCCCATCCACGTACCGCCCGATTCTAAATCTTGCCCTGCAACAATTGGACTATCAGACCATGCTGCCAGTGCTGCTGTCGGACGCCGATAGAACTCATCTCGATTTGAAATCAAACACAGTGGTGTGTCTGTCAAGACCTGCCAAGCCAATGCCACAATACACATAATTTAAACTCTTGATCTTTACACATTGAATGTACAACATTTTTCATCACATTCAGCTAAAATCTGTGCAAAACAGAATCACAAGGAACAGGAATGCTCACCTATCCAAATATTGACCCCGTTGCTATTTCGCTCGGGCCTTTACAAGTCCATTGGTATGGCTTGATGTATTTACTGGCATTTTTATTTGCATGGGGTTTGGCAACTTACCGTGCCAAACAACGTGGCTGGACACCAGACATGGTTTCCGACCTGATCTTTTACGGCGCTTTGGGCGTGGTGATTGGTGGACGTGTCGGTTATGTGTTTTTCTACGGCTTTGAACAATTTTTGGAAAATCCACTGTGGTTATTCCAAGTCTGGACAGGCGGCATGAGTTTCCATGGCGGCTTTCTGGGCGTGATTTTAGCCATGCTGTTCTGGTGTAAAAAATACAAAATGACGTGGTTTCAAACTTTGGATTTTATTGCCCCATGTGTACCTACAGGTCTAATGTTTGGTCGTATTGGTAACTTTATTGGTGGTGAATTATATGGTCGCCCTGTGACCGATCCGAATTTTGCTTTGGGGATGATTTTCCCGACCGATCCTTTACAATTGGTACGTCATCCATCGCAATTGTATCAAGCCTTATGTGAAGGTCTAATCCTGTTTATTGTACTGTGGTGGTTTAGTTCAAAGCCACGTCCACGCATGGCAGTGTCTGCCCTATTCCTGATTGGTTATGGTTTGGCGCGCTTTGTTGTCGAATTTTTCCGCGAACCCGATCATGGTCAGCTCTTTATTGCATGGATGAGTAAGGGACAATTCCTGAGCTTACCAATGATTTTGGTCGGTTTCTGGATGATGTGGTATGCCTATCAAAAGAAAATTTATGATTGGGGGCCGCAAAAAAACAGCTAAGCTACTACCCATTTAAATGCAGGTTTCATCCATTCAGGCGAAGTCAATCTTCGCCTTTTTTATGCTACAGTGCTATCTATTACTTACACTTTTCAGACATCAATATCTCACATGCTTGAATTTTGGTTTAACCCACAGGTTGCGGTCACAAAGAAAATTGCCCTGCTGATGCTGATCGCGCTGGTCACTGCAGCGGTATACTTCTTAGAACCCTTAAAGCTCGATGCGATTTTAATGTTTCTGGCCACAGGTATTGTTTTTTTAATTTGTCGTTACTGCAAAATTCATTTTACTGCACAACATCCCACAGGTTGGTTGGCACGACTATTGACTTGGATTCCACTGGCGTTGTTACTCGCAATAATTTTCATGCAGATTCAACACGGTGAAATTTTACTGTCGGGCGCTCAAGGCATTGGCTTTACCGCTTTGGCTATTTGCCTGTTTTCGCCGTTGGCTTTACTGCATCAACATCACGCTTCCGACACACAATAAAGTCACAACTTTAAAAACTCTGCTATTATTCTTTCTGATTTACTGGGCATCGAATTGCCCAAACAAAAAATATTTCTTTTGCTTGACCAGAGAACGCTATGCGCCAGTATTTAGACCTACTCCAACATATTCTTGACCATGGTGGCGACAAAGGTGACCGTACCGGAACAGGCACACGTTCAGTGTTTGGGCACCAAATGCGTTTTAACCTTGCACAAGGTTTTCCACTGCTGACTACCAAAAAAGTACATTTCCGTTCTATCGTAATTGAGCTGTTATGGTTTTTAAAAGGCGATACCAACGTCAAATATCTACAAGAACATAAAGTCAGTATTTGGGATGAATGGTCTACCGCAGAACAAACCGCGCGCTTTGGTCGTCCTGAAGGTGAACTTGGCCCAGTGTACGGACATCAATGGCGTAATTTTGGTGCAACACAAAAAGCCGATGGTCTGTATGAGCAAGATGGTTTTGACCAAATTGCATGGTTAATCAATGAAATTAAAACCAATCCAAATTCACGTCGTTTAATCGTGTCAGGCTGGAACCCGAAAGAAGCAGGTCAAGTTGCTTTACCGCCTTGCCATACTTTATTCCAGTTTTTTGTGCACAACGGCAAACTCTCATGCCAGCTATATCAACGCAGTGCCGATGTTTTTTTAGGCGTGCCTTTTAATATTGCCAGCTATGCTTTACTAACCCACATGATCGCGCAAGTCTGTGATTTAGAAGTCGGAGATTTTGTCTGGACAGGTGGCGATACGCATTTATATGCCAACCACTTTGAACAGGCACAGTTACAGCTAAGCCGTGAACCACTGGCGTTATGTCAGTTAAAACTCAATCCTGAAATCAAAGATATTTTCGATTTTAAATTTGAAGATATTGAAATTGTAGGCTATGAGTCACATCCTGCAATTAAAGCACCTGTCGCTGTTTAATTGCCTGTTGCTAGATTTATCATCTCAACATTTAAATTGCCCCAACGTCCCCAAAAGATGCTTGGCAGACTAAGAAAATACGAGCCTAATTATGTCATTTCAAAATTTAGAAGTTGTACACGTAGTCGCTATGGATCAACAACGCTGCATTGGTCAGGGTAACCAATTGCCGTGGCATATTTCGGCAGACTTAAAACACTTCAAAGAAATCACCCAAGGTGGCGTGGTGATTATGGGACGCAAAACCTTGGAGTCGATGGGACGCACCCTGCCTAAACGTGTCAATTGGGTGATTACCCGCGACCCAAACTGGGCATTTGAAGGCACAAAAGTGGCGCATAGCATTGAAGATGCCTTGCAACAAGCCGTTGCCGATGTTCAAGCCTCAGAAAAACCAAACACTTTATTTATTATTGGTGGTGGTGAAATTTTTAGCCAAACTATGCCGATTGCTGACCGTTTGGAACTGACGCATATTGAGTTGGATGTGCAGGGAGATGCGCATTACCCTGCCATTCCTGCCGAATTTAAAAAAGTAGCCTCAGAACAGCATGTCGATGAAAAATCAGGCATTGTCTTTGAGTTTGCCCGCTATCAAAAATAATGCTGACAGCTTTGGCAATCTTTGATTATCATAACTTAAACGGAATTTAACTTGCCTCAGGAATGGCGGATGCTGCATTTCATCTTCAGTTTAGGTGTCGTTCTTTCTTCTATTTGGCTCAGTATGGCCTTGTGGATTCATCAGCCTTTGGGTTGGTTAATGAGCCGTGTGCTGATTGGGACTTGGCTAGCCTTCACCCTCAGCATTTTGGGCATTTATATCACTCAGCATTTGCTCAGTCGCAATCAGGATATTTTGGTTTATCTTTTGGGTTTTACCTTGGGGCTGTTTTGGTATTTTGGGATGGATGCCAAGCAAGACCGTGACTGGAACCCTGAAGTAGCCCGTATGCTGCATTATGAACAAGTACAAGATCAGGTCACGCTGCACAATATCCGCAATTTTGACTGGCATGCCGATGGTCGCTATACCGAACGTTGGGAAACCCGCCAATTTAACCTGAAACAGATTACGGGGGTGAATATCATCACCTCTTACTGGATGGGGCCAAAAATTGCGCATACCTTAGTCAGTTTTGACTTTGCCGATCAAGCGCCACTCACCTTTTCCATTGAAATTCGCAAAGAAAAACACGAAGAGTTTTCTGCGATTGGTGGCTTCTTTCGGCAATATGAACTCAGCCTTGTCGCTGCCGATGAAAAAGATATCATCTACACCCGCAGCAATATTCGGGGTGAGCAAGTTTATTTTTTCCCGATCCAGCTCAATCCACAAGAAGCACAAGCACTGTTTCAGGAATATCTGCATAAAGCCGATGCTTTAGCCGCCAAAGCGCGTTGGTATAATACGTTGACCAGTAATTGCACCACGCTGCTGTTTGACATGATTCAGGCAGTATCTCAAAAACGTTTCCCTGCCGACTATCGTCTGTTTGCTTCGGGTTATTTACCCAATTATTTATATGATTTGCATGCGCTGGATCATCGTTGGGATATGCAAACTTGGTATCAACGTGCCCACATTAACCCACGTGTGGAAAACTTAAAAGATATCCACAGCCAAGACTTTTCCGCGCTCATTCGACAAGGCGTGCAGCTCGATTCTTCAGCAAACATCAGCACGCCTTATTCGCATCCGACTTATCAGAACAAAGTGCTGCCCTGACCTATTTTGGTCATTTTGCGCAGATACAATCAATTCAGAGAAAAAACCACACCATATCTTGGAAAAAGTTGCAGCAAACATACAAATTCAACTAGAGCCACGGCGCATAATTTGTTTAGATAGCAACAATTTCAAAAAATTAGAGATCATTCCATGCTAAAAAAATACTTCGGGATCACCTTATTGGGTGCAATGATTGCTTTATCAGGATGTGAAACTATGCCAACTCAAACGAGTGCAAGCCAAATTAGCGCAATCAATCAAGCCAACTTAGTACAACGTACATGGACTGCTACGCAATTGGGCAACAGCATGTTAAAAACAGAAGCAAACCGCCAAAACTTGCCATATTTAAACTTTGATGCCGCCACACAAACAGTCACAGGTTCAGATAGTTGTAACCGACTCAGCGGTAGTTATGTCGCAGGACGTGACACCCTACAATTGGGGCAATTGGCAACCACGCGAATGGCTTGCTTAAATAACAACAACTTAGATCAGAAATTTCATGAAGCCCTAAATAAAGTGACGCATTATCAGGTCTATGGTAAAACCCTGAAATTGCTAGATCGCCATGGAAATTTACTGATTCAATTTGAAACACCAACGGCTGCACGTTAACGGCTAAGCCTAATAATAGACAGGCTTAAAATGGTTGATTCATAAAATATAAGGACAAAATCATGCAACAAGCATTGTTTGGTGGCGGATGTTTCTGGTGTGTCGAAGCCGTATTTTTACAACTGCAAGGCGTAGAAAAAGTCACCAGCGGTTATGCAGGTGGACATACCTTAAACCCAAGCTATGAAGATATTTGCCGTGGCGACAGCGGACATGCAGAAGTCATTTTGATTGATTTTGATGAGCAGCAGATCAGCTATTCACAATTACTTGAGGTGTTTTTTGCCACACACGACCCAACCACATTAAACCGTCAGGGCAATGATGTCGGCACACAATACCGCTCTGTGATTTATTATTTAGATGCTACACAGCAACAAGCTGCCACCGAGATGATTGCAGCATTACAAGCTGAAGGTGTGAATGTTGTGACTGAACTCAGTGCAGCACCTGAATTTTACCCTGCAGAAGACTATCATCAGAATTTCTTTGCCAAAAATCCAAATCAGGGCTACTGCAATTTTTCCATTCCACCGAAACTGAATAAATTACGCAGTAAATTTCAGCATTTACTGAAAGTATAACCATTGGATTTAAAAGCAAGTACAAAACGGTGATACTCATCTTTTGATGACATCACCGTTTACACCACTATTTATTTTACAAAAGTCGTCCAGACAAATGCCTGAGTACGTCCTTGTAAGGTCATCTTCAACTGATCGCCCGACTGTAATGCTGCCACCCCTGCAGGTGTACCAGTCATTACCACATCACCAGGTTCTAAACTAAATACTTGGCTAATATCTGCCAACAATGCCGCAATATCAAAAATCAATAAACTGGTATCGCCTTGCTGACGTAATTCATCATTAATGTCCAAACGATATTGCACGTTTTTCCAGTCCTGAATTTCCGATACATC
Organism: Acinetobacter sp. YH12136; assembly: GCF_013418545.1. Classification (NCBI taxonomy): domain Bacteria; kingdom Pseudomonadati; phylum Pseudomonadota; class Gammaproteobacteria; order Moraxellales; family Moraxellaceae; genus Acinetobacter; species Acinetobacter sp. YH12136. The sequence continues at coordinate 44,669 of NZ_VPBV01000007.1, read as the reverse complement.
CACCCAATCTGCCAACACACAAGAACCGTCAAACGCTTTGGCTCGTTCCCACGGCTGTCCTTTTTTCTTCAGTTCATCCTGCAATTCACGCAAAGTTAAATCCAAGCCCAAAGTCACTGCACCTACAGCATCCAATACTTTGGCAGGATCTGTGTCTGCATTTAAAGGCTGGTCAATGCGTAAACTCAATTCACATTCATAGTGACAATTGCCCCAGACCTTATTCCACGTAATCCCATCACTTAAACTGCGTAAACTGCTTGGCGGTTTAATAAATAACACAGGATGATCAGGTACAGCATTACCTAATTCTTTGGCATGGTCTGCATAACTGCGACCGACACAGACAATTTTAGATGGACGTGTACTCATGATCATCCTCAAATAACTCGTAAATTGGGAAAATTAGAACTTACTTTTTAAAAGTATTTTCAAAAACCGTTTGTTCTGCAGGCAGATTAAATGCACGTTTCGGTACAATCACCACTGTACGATTTTTTAATTCCAGCATATAGGTGAGTTTACCCACAGCGAAATTTTGCACCTCGTTATAATGAAATACCTGTTTACGACCATTGGCATACAGCTCGGCATAGTCCTGAAATAAATCAATGCCTTGCTCGCTTTTTCCAAATTGGTATTTTACAAACTGGCGTTTAAACATCATTGGCAAAAACCAATAACGCATTAAAGTTTGCAAGATTAAAAAGAAAGCACCGAGTGCAACATAATAGCGACCTACCCCATCGAAGCCCAAATAAAAGCCCCAAGCAATAATCGCCACACTAATCAACGGTGTAATAAAACGGGTAAATTGTTTTTTACCAAAAGTCGCAAGGGCAAAGCCGTCTTGAGATTCTTCTAAATTTAAAAAATAGCGCAAAGACAATGCTGGCTGCGTGTCAGACATAAGCTCATCATCAAGTCATTCAAATTGAGCTAAATCTTACACTAGATTGAGCACTTTCCTTATTTTTTTCGTGTTTATTCGCTCAAAGCCAGACGTAAAACAATGGTCATGCTTTTGACACAGAAATTTCATCATTTTTAGATAGTGTAGATGCAAAAAAACCGCATCAAAAGTGCGGTTTTTTATTTCAAGTTGGTGCGCTCAGAGAGATTCGAACTCCCGACCCCTTAGTTCGTAGCCAAGTGCTCTATCCAGCTGAGCTATGAGCGCGACGACTTGATGGGGTGCATTATACGTGTTTTTTTCTGGCTGTTAAGTATTAATTCATCATTTTGCAATCAAATGCACAGATATTGGACGATTCAAAAGAATTTTAACGTAAAACTATGAGTACGCTATTCTTTTTAATAAACTGATTATTGTTTGAGTTTACTAAATTTCAGGCACAAAAAAACCGCATTTAAGCGGTTGATTGTTCAAGTTGGTGCGCTCAGAGAGATTCGAACTCCCGACCCCTTAGTTCGTAGCCAAGTGCTCTATCCAGCTGAGCTATGAGCGCATTACTTGTGTGCCAATTTAGGCGATACGTTACTGTTCGGTTTACTTATTGGTGCGCTCAGAGAGATTCGAACTCCCGACCCCTTAGTTCGTAGCCAAGTGCTCTATCCAGCTGAGCTATGAGCGCGACATAAGTAAAGCGTGGCGGTGAGAGAGGGATTCGAACCCTCGATACAGTTACCCGTATGCGTCCTTAGCAGGGACGTGGTTTCAGCCACTCACCCATCTCACCGTAACGTGCCGCCATAATACAAATTAAGTGCTAGCACTGCAAGCTTCGATACCACAATTTTTGCATATTTTTGCTCAATTAAATATTTTTTAAACAATTTTCAGGATTCATCACCAGAATTACGCCTGAACTTTTGGCAATCGCTGCACAAAAACTAGAAACATCGTAAAATAACGACAGAAAACACATTATTGCAATCATTTACGTGCAGTCTTTCCGTACATGACTTATGCTAAACCTATCTTCTGACATGAAGTTTATTCCATGATGAAAAATTGGGTCGATCCTGAAGCAAAAGCTGAAGCCGAACGCTACGAAAATCCTATTCCAAGCCGTACCTTAATCTTAGAAACCATTGAAACCTTGCAAGTGGCACAGTCACATGCAGACTTGGTTGAGCATTTTGCGATTGCCGATCAAAAAAGTATTGATGCCCTGAGCCATCGTTTAATTGCCATGGTACGTGATGGTCAGCTCATGAAAGATGGATTCAAGTTCCAGCTGGCTGCAGAACAACCGACTCATGACGCCACGGTTTACATCAACAGTAAAGGTTTAGGCACAGCCAATATTGCAGGTCATGAAGATATTTTATTGCCTGAACGCGAACTACGTTTGGTGTTTAATGGCGATCAAGTCAAAGTCCGCCAGACATCGGTAGATCGTAAAGGCAAGGCATGGGGGTTTATTACCGAAGTCACCCAGCGTCGTGTCAAACAAATCATTGGTAAATTGTCAGAATACGATGGTGAATATTTTATTCAGCCTGCCCAGCCAAATAGCCATCAACCCATTACCCTTGAAAAAGAATTAATTGAACATGCCCAAGTTAAATTGGGCGATTCTGTGCGCATTGCGATTGATGACTATCCAACCCGCGAAGAATTTGCCACAGGACATATTATTCAGTCGATGGCAGACAAAGCCGAAACTGAAATTATTATTCCGCAAACCATTTTAGAATTTGGTCTGCCGTATGAATTTCCTGAAGATGTCATTCAAGAAGCTGAAAGCTTTCAAGAACCGACTGCCCAAGACCGTGAAGGACGTGTTGATTTACGCGATTTAGCCTTAGTGACTATTGATGGTGAAGATGCCCGCGACTTTGACGATGCAGTATATGCAGAAAAACGTCCAGGCGGTGGTTACCGTGTCGTGGTCGCAATTGCCGATGTCAGCCATTACGTCCGCACAGGCAAACCGTTGGATGATGAAGCTCAGGAACGTGGGACTTCAGTCTATTTCCCGCATTTTGTATTGCCGATGTTGCCTGAAGCTTTATCGAATGGCTTATGTTCGCTGAATCCGCAGGTTGACCGTTTGTGTATGGTCTGCGATTTAAAACTGTCACGCGCAGGTCGGGTCACAGGTTTTGAATTTTATCCATCGGTCATGCATTCCAAAGCACGTTTAACCTATACTCAAGTGGCACAATATTTTGAGGGTGATAGTGCGGCAATTCCTGAAGATCGGGAAATGCGCAAATCATTAAATACCCTGTTCCAACTGTATCAAGTGCTTAAAGGCTTACGTGCCGAACGTCATGCCATGGAATTTGAAACCATTGAAACCTACATGACCTTTGATGAGTTAGGTGGAATTAAAGAAATTTTGCCGCGCAGCCGTAACGATGCGCATAAACTGATTGAAGAATGTATGTTACTCGCCAACGTCGCAGCAGCAGAATATGCACTCAAACATGATGTGCCGATGCTGTACCGTGTGCATGAACCGCCAGAGTTTTCACGTATTCAAAAAGTCCGTGATTTTGTCAAATTACTTGGGCTACATTTTCCAGAACAACCCACTCAGGCCGACTATCAAGCGGTGATTGAAGCCACTAAAGATCGTATTGATGCACCAAGTATTCACGCGGTGTTATTACGCTCAATGATGCAAGCCTATTATGGCGCCAATAATTCAGGTCACTATGGTTTAGCTTACGATGCCTACACGCATTTCACTTCACCAATCCGTCGCTACCCTGACCTATTGTTGCATCGTGCCATTAAAGCGCATTTAAAACAAAAACCATCACCACTTTCGGGCGCAGCTTTAGATGATGCAGGCGAACATTATTCTGCAACTGAACGTCGTGCCGATGAAGCCTCACGCTCTGTCACCACATGGCTAAAATGCCACTATATGCAGCAGCATTTGGGTGAAGAATTTGTGGGCGTAATTTCTGCAGTAGCCGAATTTGGTTTATTTGTTACTCTCAAAGACCTTTATGTCGATGGCATGATTCATGTCAGCCAGTTGGGCGATGACTTCTTTGTATTTGACCAAGCCAGCCAAAGTCTAATTGGACAAGCACGTGGTCAAAGCTTTAGCTTGGGCGATGAAGTTAAAATTAAAGTCGCGGCTGTCAATTTAGAAGATCGCAAAATTGATTTTGAGCTCATGCAGCAACTCACCCATGCAGGTCGTGCTATTCGTATGCGCGCACCGCGCGTGGCAAAACCGTTCAGCCGTGAAGCCACTGAAGAAGTTTTTTCTGAGCGTCCAAGCAAGGCGACTTTAAGTGAAAACGGTGAGCAACCTGTGCCGAAGAAAAAGCCAAAAAGCAAACCGAGCTCTTACGGTAAAAAAACCTCAGCGAAGTCGGAAGCTAAACCGAAAGACAAAGCCAAAAAAAAGACCAAGGTGAAAAAGAAAAAATCCAATGCCAAAGCAAAGGGTGAGTAAATTTTACTAAATAAAAAAGAGTGCTACGGCGCTCTTTTTCATTTAATATATCTCTATAAAAATAAACCACTTAAAAATCATGACATCACAGAAAATTACTAAATACTATTACCATGAATATGTAATATGCTTAGTCTTTGTACTTAGTATTTCAGCACTGATTGCTCTCTTTTTTATAGACTTCACCCCAACAAATCAAGTCAAAATCACAGCCTTCATTGTTGCAACGTTGATTTATTTGGCTGTTTTGATCTACTTTTATGTTCTGCATAGATACGGACAATGGATCATTCCACGTACATGGACAAATGTACAAAAAAAGCCAAAATTCTATTTTTTAATCCTCTTCCCTATTTTTGTAATTCTGTTTCTTTACTTAAATCTAGTTGTCTATCCTCCTCTGCTTCATACCCTAGTTTTGGGTACACCTACTGTGGTGACATTGGAAGCAAGCGCTGTTAAAAAACATGGTAAAAAAGGAAGTGTCTACTATTCTATTGAAACACCGTATGACTCTACTGGTATGTTTCGAATCAATGTAGATGAATATGAACACTACAAAAATCAAAATCTATTCATAAAATTATCGGTCATTGAGGGGCGCTTTGGCACCTACATCCAAGATATTCAATCTATCCACGGTGAAACAAGAGCGAATAAATAGCACCCAAGGCTTGATTTATCCTTCTAGAAGCCTTACTTCTACAAATAACACAGGAAATAAATCGGCAGACCGACATGACATTAGAAAAGGCAACTTTGCCTGTTCCACAATTTGATCAAATTACCCTGGCAGATTTAAAACAAAAAATTGAGCATGCCATTCAGCAGGGACAAAACTTTTTAAATAATCTGACTGCAGTACCTGAAAATACGACGGCGCAATTAAATGTTTTAGAACAGATTGATCAGCTCGAAAATAACATGAGCGAAGCATGGGGCGTGCTGTCACATTTAAATGCGGTCATGAATAATCCTGAAACCCGCGAAGTGTATCAAGCGCTGTTACCAAGTTTAAGCGACTACTACACTCAATTGGGTCAGCACACGGTGTTGTATCAAAGCTATCAACATATTCACGACGCCAACACCTTTAAAGATTTGCCTGCTGCACAACAAAGCGCAATTCAACTGGCATTGCGCGACTTTAAACTGTCAGGTGTGGCCTTAGAAGGTGAAGCTAAAAAACGCTATGCTGAAATTTCAGCGCGTTTATCGCAACTGTCATCAGACTTTTCCAATCATGTGTTGGATGCCACCCAAGCCTATTACAAAGTATTGTCCGAAGATCAGCTCAAAGGTTTACCGCCAAGCAGCGTTGAATTGCTGAAACAATATGGTCAGCAACGCGAATTGGAACAAGCTGTGGCAACACTGGATATTCCTGCCTATTTAGCCATTATGACCTATGCCGATGATCGTGCTTTGCGCGAAACCTTGTATCAGGCATACACTACTCGCGCGTCCGATCAATCAGCCCAGTCTGAATTTGACAACACCCCGATCATGGAAGAAATCTTGCGTTTACGTCAAGAAATGGCGCAATTGCTCGGTTTTAACAACTATGCAGAATTATCCCTTGCCAGCAAAATGGCACCAAGTGTCGAAGCAGTCGATCAATTCCTGCGTGAACTGGCAGAACATGCTCGTGCACCTGCAGAACAAGAAATTGCCGAACTCAAAGCCATTGCCGCCCAAGATGGGATTGATACCTTACAACCGTGGGATACAGGCTACTATTCTGAAAAATTAAAATTACAGCAATTTAACCTTTCACAAGAAATGTTAAAACCATATTTCCCTGCACCGAAAGTGGTTGAAGGTCTATTTAGCATCGTCAAGCGTTTATACGATGTCGATATTATTGAGCGCGCTACCCCTGTTTGGCACCCCGATACACGTTATTTTGAACTTGAAGATCAAGGTCAAGTGATTGGTGGTTTTTACTTTGATCTATATGCCCGTACAGGCAAACGCGGCGGCGCATGGATGAGTGGCTTCCGCTCACGCATGCAATTGGCACAGGGTTTACAAAAACCAATTTGCTATATGGTGTGTAACTTTACCCCGCCTGTGGCAGATCAACCCGCGCTTTTAACGCATGATGAAGTCATCACCCTATTCCATGAATTTGGACATGGCTTACATCACATGCTAACTGAAGTAGATAATATTGCTGTGGCAGGTACACATGGTGTCGCTTGGGATGCGGTGGAATTACCAAGCCAATTCATGGAATTTTGGACTTGGGATCAAGATAGTTTAGATATGCTGAGTGCGCATATTGAAACCCAAGACACCCTGCCAGAACACCTGCTTAAAGCACTGTTAGATGCACGTTTCTTCCAGTCGGGAATGCAGAGCCTGCGCCAAATTGAATTTGCCCTGTTCGATTTAAGTATTCATCGCAGCAACCCTGCTTTAAATGCGGAACAGATTCAAGCCATGCTAGATGATATTCGTCAAAACTATGCCGTTGCGCCAACTACAGCTTACAACCGCTTCCAGCACAGCTTCAGCCATATTTTCGCAGGCGGCTATGCTGCAGGATATTATTCATACAAATGGGCAGAGGTTTTGGCCAGCGATGCCTTTGATCGCTTTGAAAATGAAGGGCTATTTAACACCGAAACTGGCAAGCAGTTTAGACAGTTTATTCTAGCAGTTGGCGGAAAAGATTCAGCGCTTGACGCATTTATCAATTTCCGCGGACGCGAGCCAAAAATAGACGCACTATTACGTCATCAAGGTTGGACGAACATAGTCAAAAACGCTTAAACTAAGAACTTTAGATGAAGTTAGGGGAGTCGTGATGACCATTAAACGTCGTTTCATTGCAGGCGCAAAATGTCCGAAATGTCAGGCGATGGATCGGGTTGTCATGCTCACCGCTGACGAAGCTGAATGGATCGAATGTATCGAGTGTGATTATACGGAAAACCGTCCAACACATATTGATGAACCTGAAATCCCAGAGGTTTCAGATGAAATTGGGGTGATCCAGTTTAAGCCGCGTCAGTCAAAGTAAAACAATAAGGTTCAACAACGCATGACTGAAGATCAACGACATAACCCTAAGCTTTTATGGGCGATTACGGGTGGATTAATTATTGTCATTATTGCCGTATTTATCTTTCAATGGATGGGCGATAGCGACAATACTGCGCCTATAGAAACTGCCCCAACTACGGCGCCTGTAGCGAAAGCTGCACCTGCTGAAGCAACGCCATTGCAAGAAGATAAAGCAGCACCAAAACAGTTGGTCACAGAAGATTTACTCAAAGCGCCTGTATCTGAAAATGCAGCGCTTGCCAAAGAAGAAGTGGCCAAATTAGATGACATTCAAAATCAGCTGAATGATCAACGCGCTTTATTAAAACAGCAACATAACGATGCTGATGAATTGATTAAACTGAAAGAAGAACAAATCAAAATACTGGAAGCCCAACTGGCACAGTAAGCCTCCTCTGCTTCACATCAGTCATTTTAAAATACGATAAAGGGTCAGTGTTGTAGCCAATTTAAGCTAGAATAGCCAGAGGTTATTCTGGCTTTATTTGTATGACATCTTCTGGTTCTGCCCAACAAAATTTGCTCAAAGCAATTATGCTGTTGACCTGCTCTGCCTTTCTGTTTTCACTCATGGGAGTGTGCGTTCGTTACGCCTCAGAAACGGTAGATAATGCCACAGTGGTATTTTTCCGTAATTTCATTGGTTTGTTTATTTTTATCCCGCTCATTTTCAATAAAGGCTTGGGCTTTTTTAAAACTGAAAAGTTATGGATGCACACTTGGCGTTCGGTAGTCGGATTAACCGCCATGTATGGTTTTTTCTACGCGATTGCCAATCTAAAACTGTCCAATGCGATGGTCTTCACCTATTCATCGCCTATTTTTATTCCCTTAATTGCATGGCTATTCCTTAAAGAAAAAATCACCAAACCAATGCTATGGGCTGCGTTCATTGGTTTATTTGGCGTGTTATTTGTCGCCAAACCCGATGCAGGTATGTTTAATAGCATGTCCGCAATTGGACTCAGTGCCAGTTTTTTAGCAGCGATGGCTTTTGTCACGGTACGCGCCCTGACTCAAACCGAACCGCCTGAACGCATTGTGTTTTATTTTTGCATGATTGGGACACTCATTTCTGTTGTACCGATGTTCTGGTCATGGCGTCCTTACAACTTAAAAGAATTGAGTTTTTTAATTGGTGCAGGATTGCTGGCCAATATCAGTCAGATCTTTATGTCCAATGCCTACCGTCTTGCCCCTGCTGGGCAAATTGGCCCTGTCAATTACATTGCGATTATTTTTGCAGGGATTTGGGGCTTTAGCTTTTGGCATGAAACGCCAGACTTATTTAGTTTAATTGGCTTTGCCCTAATTTTGCTTGCCATTATTTTGTGCAGTCCACTGTTACAAAAACACCTGAATCATCACTCCCCGCATTCATAATGCTGCTTTGTATTCCCTGCATATCAACCTATTAAAAAAACACCCCGTAGTGAACCACAGGGTGTTTTTAAATAATAAGATGACAGTGATTAAGTATCCATGTGCTTATTCATACCAGCCGAATAGCTTGAACGCATACGGTGCATAGGCAATAATCAACATCGCAGGAAGCATCACAATCATAGGCAAAATCCAACGCTCATAACGATAATAGAACGATTTATGACGAACTTCTGCATCGGCTGCAGCGACTTCTTCATCTCCAATCGACTGCCTTGCCAATAAGTGATTCAGCGCTACAGGTGGCGTCACATAGCCTAATTCAAAACCAATTAGGGTAATCATCCAGAAATGCGCAGGATGTATCCCATATTGATAAGCTACAGGCGCAACCGTTGCAGAAATTAGAATCACCGCACCGAATGGATCCATAATCATGCCCACAAAAATCATCAAGGCAACAATCAGGCTAATCACAATAAAGATGCTGCTAATGTCGGTTGGGAACGCTTCCATAATTTCAATGCGTTCTAAATAGCCACCTACACTGACTGAAAGCGCCATCAAAATTACCAATGCCCCAATATGTCCCACCGTTTCACTGGTCGATAAATGCAGAGCTTTGAAGAAACCATACTGACGCAATGGTGAATCAGGTGCAGTCAATAATGAGCGCTCAGATGAAGCTGCTGTCTGTTGTGCTACAGGCTTGTGATCTAAAGTCTGATCCCACTGCCCCATCGCTGGAATAGGCGCAGGTTCATGGCGCAATTTATCAAACAACACCATCATCAATAAAATAACCGGCATCATTACAGGTGCAGTAAATTCATTCATATTGGTGTCTAAAGCATATTTATAGAACAACCAAATCAACACAAAAATGAGGATATATGGTAGTACAGGGCCAAAAGCACGTAAGGACAATGGCGCAGCTATGTTCGGTGCAGCAATGCGGAATTTATTTTCAGCAAAGAACAACGAAATCACTAAAAACAGGGTTGAAGTCAGTAGGAACACATACAAACCATAGTGATACAGCATATCCGTTGTGACTTCTTTATTCAGCGATGCCACCACAACAATCAATAGGCATGGACGAAGCACGACCCCCATTGAACCCGACATAGCTGTTGCCGCCAGTGCAAACTGACGTCGTCCACCCGCATTCCAAACTTCTTTATAAATGATCGCACCTGCAGCAATGACAAAAATCCCCGATGCACCGGTATAAGCCGTTGGTAATGCAGCGGCAATCAGAATCAGCCAGGTTAAGGTTTCAGGTGCCAAATTCCACGGACGCAGAATATTCAGGAACAAATCCACAATTCGGGTTTGTTTGAGCAACATCCCCGCCCAAATAAACAAAGCCAAGTTCAAGAAAATACTAGAGAATTCGACCAGTTGCCCTAGGTAAATCCCTTGCCCCATTGGATAATCCATCAGGAAGGTAAAAGAGAAACCCGTACTAATTGCCATATAGGCATACAAAGGTACGCTCAGGAAAGCAAGACCTAAACTACAGCCTTCACGGGTCGGTGCAGGTGGCTTAATAAGCTGGAATAAACTAATTAAAGTCAGAGTTGCAAACAGAATCATCCACATCCAGTAAATGACCTGTGTTTCGCCACTCATCGGTACGCCCGAATCGAGTACTGAACGATATTGACTGATACTTGACGAGGTTAAGAAACCATTCGCCACCACCATTAAGGTCGAGTACACCTTGAAGTCAATTTTGGTCGCAGGGCCACGTAAACCAATGTGATGGGTTTTTAAAGTGGCACTAATTGCGGCAAAGACCACCATCAACACCAATAAAATGGCACGGTTTTCAGTACCAAATTTAAAAATGCCAAAGAAAGAGGTTTCAATGGTTCGATACATTTTCAAGCTTGGATGAGCTTGAATATGCTGAATCGCCTGATCATGAAATTGAAATTTTTCTTCACAAATTTGTTTGGCTGCCAAAATTGAAGCACGGACATCTGACTCAGAGGCGGTGCCAAAAATATCGGCAAACTCATCAGCAGCATTGGCTTGCATTTGGGCATGTACTTGCGCATCGACATCGGGGTTGCGTTCGCAGTCAGGTGCAGTGGGTTCGGCACGCAAAAATGAATACTGCATACCCGTTGCAGGGTCACCGTATAGGCGTTCACCCATGCGCAACAACTGACCATGTACCATTTCACCTGTACCAATAATAAGTGTCAGTAGCAACAAGATCAAAATAACGAATGTAGAAATCCATTCTGTCCATATATGTCTGAGCAAAGCCAAGCCAGACCTGCGTTGTCCGTTATTGTGCATATATTTTCCTGTTTTTATTCTATGCAGAAACCGAGACACTCGAATTTCTGTCTGTCCTTATTCAACGGAATATCCATCTTCCATTGAGCATTTTTGTATTCAGTTTAAATGTGAATGAACGTCGTTATTTTTAAAATGACAATATAGATTTTCTTTTAAGTAAAAATGGTCAATTGTGAGATTTCTTGTGAGTCCTTTTCGATGTAAATTTAATGCGAATCAATGCAATAGGCCCAAATAATATAAGCCAGTGCAAAAATTACTCCCCAAATCACCCCCAATAAATGTGCCTCAACTAATACAGGACTCCCGATTAATTCTGCTGTACCCAAACTGCCCACGGTATTTTCCCAAATCAGTTTAGATAAAATAAGCAGCAAGACCAATGTGGCAAAGCCACGTTCTTTTTTATAAAGCAAATGCACACATGCCACCGCCACATAAGCACCATGCAACACCCCAGAAAGTCCTGCATAGGCATCAATATCGGCAAGGAAGTAATAGAAACTCAGACTAATCGCTGGCGGTAGTACCAACAAAAGCGCCACAAAGTGCCATACTTTGGCATGCGGAAAAATAAAAGGTAAACAGGCAAACGCGATCATATTGAGTAAATAATGAATCCAGCCCACATGCACCCAATGCCCTGTCCATAAGCGCCAAAATTCATCCAATAAATGTGTAGACCAATAAATAAAATGCTCTGCAAAAATCTGCAAACATACCGAAACCGACATACATGTCGCAATAAACACAATTTTTCGACTGAGAAATTGAGATGAATATTGCATAGGCGCTTGCATCCTCCAAATTATTCTTGTTATGTGCTTCGGCAAACGGATTGCCCAATCCTAAAACCTCTGGTCAATATTGAATTGGGCAATCTTGATATTTTTACAATTGAGCTGCCGTATCCTCATTAAATAAATCATCTAATTCAGAAGAATTATCTTGCTCATCCCAGAAACGCTGCTGATCACCCGTACGCACACCTGTATGTTCAGTCCAGTAACGGTCTGAAATTCCTTGTACCATGCTTCCCGCCATGGCATCAATCAATTTAAATTGTGGATTTACAGGTTTTTCGTCACTGCGTGCATTAGAAAAGGCTTTGAGTGCGTCGCGGATTTTGGCATCTTCACCACTGGCTTGGGCAGCAACCGCGTATAAAGCGTGTGATAAACGCACGCCTTTATTTTCACCGATTTGCATCGACTGCTTTAAGGTTTGATACGGATCAGGTTTGCCATCTCCCGCACCTGGAAGCAAAGTCCAAATTACGGCACGTGTAGCCTCTGGTGCGCCCCAGAATTTTTCATTGTTTAAACAGGTCATACCACGTTCAACAATCGCGGCAATATCTTTAGGCACATGCACTGCCCCGCCTGAATTAATATCATTGGTCATGGCTTGCAAGCCACTCAACATCCCCAACATATACACAGTTTGATCAATATCACTGTTCATTTTTGGACAACCTTCGCCCAAAGGTTTCCGATATTTCTTTTCCCAACGATGCTGAAACAATTGATAGCCTGTGTATTGGCGCTGTGCCGCCAAAGCCGCCCAACGTTTTTGCTGAATCCGCGCATCTTGCGCTTCGCCCACTTGCCCTGCTTTTGCTGCACGTAAATAACGCAATTCAGCATCCAAAGCTTTTTCTTCGGCACAAATACCCGCAGCCGAATACATTAGTACCGCAACACGGGTTGGGTCTGCGCCCATATCTTTAGTCGCCATAATGGCAGGGGTTAAGGAATTACCAGAATTACACACCATTTCAGCATCTTCCATCGCTAAAATTGGCGGCACAATATGTTTTTCAGTAAATCCAAGTGCGACATTGGCACCTGTTTTGATCACTTGTGAACAACCTGATAATAATAAACTTGTGATTGCAAATACGGCCACACCCTGGCCTATTTTTTGGACTTGCGACATTTTCCTGTCCTCTATAATTGTGTTTATGTCCATTGCAACAAACATAGCAGAAGCAATATCTGAATAAAAGCGTCTACTTGCTGCTTCAGATGGATAACTTTGCCATGTTTTAAAGTGACTAAAATTGACTGAAATCTGTCATCCGACAAAATTTAGGCAAAAAAAAGTAGCATTGCGACGGTTCAGCACATGCTACTTATTAACTGATGCCCAATTCGGGCTTATCTTAAAAAATCTTTCGACTAAATTTAAATCTGCACATTTCAGGAATCTGATTTGTATTGATCTACACTTGTCTGGAATGAATATAACTGAAAATAGGGATATGTGTAATCTTTTATGCCAATATAAAATGACTGATCAGGACACGAAAAATAGATGATAATTTTATCTTTATGATACTTATAGTTTTTTATTATTATAAAAATATACAGCTGTCTGTAAATTAGAGCATTTTCGCCAATACTTTTAGAGCCTTCCATTCCGCCTTGGAAACCTGATCACACCAAATCACCAGAGGTTTAAAGGCTTGCTGAAATTCCATGACGATATAAATTTGATGATCTATCACTTGACGCAGTTGCACACGCTGAATTTCAATTTGGCGAGCTGTGCTTTTAATCTGTTGTGATACTACACGAGGCGCGAGATAGGAAATTGACCATTCACGGTCATCTAATTGATCTAAACCAACAATTCGGTTTGCACGAACAAATTTAAAATATGTCCAGCCCATAATGACAATACATACAACGCTAAGCCATGGCTTTAACACTTGTAGTAAAAGCCAAACGATGAGTAGAGCGATCATCAGCTGAAACACTATTGCGATGACACTAGGTTTCAGCTGAAACTGCTGCTTAGCCATGCACATAATGCTTTAGTTTACGGATAAAATCTTTCAACTCAGGACGTGGTGGCTCAGACACTTCCATAAACCAATCCAATAAATCTGGGTCTTCCTGCTCAACCAAATCGGCAAACATTTGTTTTTCTTCCGCACTGGCAGTCAAATAATGATTTTTCACATACGGGTCAAAATAGACATCAATTTCCTTTAAACCACGACGGGCACGGTAAATCACTTTGCGTTCTTCTAAGCTGATGTCATCACTCATGCGGTTTCCCCATTAAAATTAAACTCAGGCTAGTTTAACCGACCCCTTTTAAAGTTTCGATGACTTTTATGCAGCATTGACCAAAAGCATCATCTTTCATTTGCAATTGAAACTTTTGCACCTTGTTGCCCCCTATAAATTCTTCTAAGGTGAATTCAAAATAACAACATCAGGAAGATAAAACCATGCAATCTGCCGCAATTCGCCCCATTGCCAATATGTTACCGCGCACCTTATTCAGTGCTGAACACGACAGTTTTCGTGATTTGGTACGAAAATTCTATTTGCAGGAAGTCATCCTCCATACTGAAAAATTTGAAGCGCAGCAGCATGTAGATCGTGAGCTATGGCGTAAAGCAGGTGCTTTGGGTTTGCTGTGTAGCACCATGCCTGAAGAATATGCAGGTTCAGGGGTAGACCGCTTATACAGCATGATTTTGATTGAAGAACAAGCCTATGCAGGTGACAGTGCTACCGGTTTTTCACTGCATTCAGATATTGTCGCCAATTACATTAATAACTTTGGCACAACTGAACAAAAACAACACTGGTTACCCCGCATGGCCACAGGCGAAGTGATAACCGCGATTGCCATGACCGAACCCGGTACAGGTTCAGACTTACAAGCTGTGCGTACCTCTGCGGTATTGGATGGCGATGAATACGTGATTAATGGTTCTAAAATTTTTATTACCAACGGCTATTTGTGCGACATGGCGATTGTGGTATGTAAAACAGCGAACACAGACAAAGGTTCAGCCAATCTGTCTTTAATATTGGTAGAAGCAGACCGTGCGGGATTTAGCAAAGGCAAACCACTGAATAAAATTGGTATGAAAGGTCAGGACACTTGCGAATTATTTTTTGATAATGTCCGCGTGCCTCGCAGCAATTTATTGGGTGCAGAAGGCATGGGCTTTATCATGCTGATGAAAGAACTGGCTTGGGAACGCTTAATTGTCGCGATTATTTGCCAAGCAGGTGCAGAAGCTGCTTTTGCACATACACTGCAATATACTCAGCAACGTCAAGCCTTTGGCAAAAGTATTCATAGCTTTCAAAATACGCGCTTTAAACTGGCAGAATTACGCACCGAAATTGATTTCTGTCGTGCTTTTTTAGATCAATGTATGCAGTTACAACTTCAAGATCAGCTCAGTGTTGAAGCTGCAGCGGCCGCCAAATATAAAATTTCAGAGATGTACTCCAAAGTGGTGGATGAATGTCTACAACTGCATGGTGGTTATGGCTATATGCTTGAGTATCCAATTGCACGTGCTTACTTAGACAATCGGGCCAATCGTATTTATGCAGGCACCAATGAAATTATGAAAGAGCTGATTTCACGTTCTTTATAAAATTACCACTTCAACATAAAAATGGCGCAAGAGATTTTAAATCCCTTGCACCATATTATTTTTGCACCCAACGATTTAAGACACTAATTTAGGTTTACGCTGCTGTGCAGGCACAGCCTGTTTGAACTTTAAAATACCATCTTCAAAGCTTGCTTGTTTTAAAGTTTTGCGATCTTCTAAGTAATTGTTAGTGACTCGCCATGGCGCATGTTTGCCTTGCTTTGGCATCACATCAGCAGCACGTGCGATATAGCCCGAACTCAAACTGCCCATCACCGTATCTTCTAACAACTCTGTTTGGTCACCTTGAGGAATCACCTCGTCATAACCTTGTCGATCCATATAATTGAGCAAACGACAAATATAATCCGCAGCCACATCCACTTTAAGTGTCCAAGACGCATTAATATAGCCAATAATCATCGCCATATTCGGCACATCGCTGACCATCACACCTTGATACAGCATGTGTTTGGAGGTATCCAAAGGCTCACCATCAATTGTGGCTTGAATACCGCCTAGAATTTGAATATTCAAACCTGTCGCAGACACAATAATATCGGCATCCAAATGTTTACCTGATTTTAATTGCACACCTGTTTCAGTAAAACTAGCAATTTGATCAGTTTCAATCGAGGCATGTCCTTCGCGTAAAATCTTAAATAAATCACCATCAGGCACAACACATAAACGCTGATCCCACGGATTATAATGTGGTGTGAAATGCTTCATATCCACCTTGCCTTTGAGCTGCATTTGGATAGATTTCAGCAACAAAGTCCGCAGTAATTTCGGCTGCTTTTGTGCTAAAGCATAAATTGCGCGTTGCATGCCAATATTACGTGCGCGCGTGATTTTGTAAGCAACATCTTCAGGCAAAACTTTACGCATTTGCTGATAAACAAAATCCATTGCAGGCACTGAAGCAATATAAGTCGGCGAGCGTTGTAGCATGGTGACATGCGCTGCACCACCTTTTGACATAGCAGGTACTAAGGTAATGGCGGTTGCACCACTACCAATAATTAAGACCTTTTTACCACGATAATCTAAATTCTCAGGCCAATGCTGTGGGTGAATAAATGTACCTTTAAACGCATGTTGATTCGGAAAGTCAGGCTGAAAACCTTGATCGTAATTGTAATAGCCTGTGCAACCTAAAACAAAATTAGCCACCCAAGTTTCAATCTGTTGCACTGCATTTTCTATACGTAACATCCACTTACGTGTTTGAGAGTCATAATTGGCAGATAACACACGATGCTGAAAATGAATTTTTGAGTGTAAGGCTTTTTCTTGAATGACTTCTTCTAGATAGTCTTTGATAGATGCGCCATCGGCAAGTACATTGGTTTTTTTCCAAGGCTTAAAATTATAACCAAAAGTCGACATATCCGAATCTGAACGAATGCCCGGATATTGGAATAAATCCCAAGTGCCACCAAAACTTTGACGACGCTCAATAATTTCAAAAGAACGCTGTGGGCAGTTTTGACTTAAATGTGCTGCTACACCAATGCCCGAAATCCCTGCCCCAATAATTAATATATCAACCTGCTTATCCATGTTTTATTGTCCAGCTTGAATGATGTTTTTTATTAAAGCATAAATTTGACAATACACAATGTCAAGTTTAGCAAAAGTTACTAAAATTTATATCAATTCGGGACAATTTCATCATTTATTGAGATTCAATATATTTTTTTCATAAAAAAAGACCGGTAAAACCGGTCTTTTTCTGAACAACGTGCGTTATTCTTAGCGAAATTATTTAACTTCGCGATCTACAAGCTCAACGTAAGCCATCGGTGCAGCATCACCCGCACGGAAGCCCGCTTTAAGAACACGTAGATAACCGCCGTTACGCTCTTTGTAACGAGGGCCAAGAACGGTAAATAATTTACCAACAGTTGCTGCTGAACGAGTACGAGCAAACGCTAAACGACGGTTTGCTACTGTATCGTTTTTAGCTAAAGTGATTAAAGGCTCAGCAACACGACGTAATTCTTTTGCTTTAGGAACAGTTGTTTTGATTAACTCGTGTTCGAACAAAGAATTAGCCAAGTTTTGGAACATCGCTTTGCGATGGCTGCTTGTACGGCCTAATTTCACACCACTATTACGATGACGCATGGTGATAGTCCTACTTAATTAACGGCTACGATAGGCGAAACGATCGTCCATACGGAGACTAGCCGGTGGCCAGTTCTCTAAACGCATGCCGAGCTGTAAGCCTTTAGAAGCCAGAACATCTTTGATCTCTGTAAGCGATTTTTTACCCAAGTTAGGCGTTTTAAGTAGCTCAACTTCAGTACGCTGTACAAGATCACCAATGTAGTAAATATTTTCTGCTTTCAAACAGTTAGCAGAACGAACAGTAAGCTCTAGATCATCTACTGGACGAAGCAAGATTGGGTCAACTTCTTCACGAGGCTCTTGAGCAACAGGAGCTTGATCTTTCTGAAGATCAACAAAAATTGCAATTTGTTGTTGCAAGATTGTTGCCGCTTTGCGGATCGCTTCTTCTGGATCTACAGTTCCGTTGGTTTCAAGATCAATGACCAACTTGTCAAGGTCAGTACGTTGTTCTACACGCGCATTTTCTACGATGTAAGACACACGTTTGATTGGGCTATAAGAAGCATCTAACTGCAAACGACCTACAGGGCGAGTTTCGCCTTCTGGGAAACGTGAGTCAGATGTTTCATAACCACGGCCTTGAGCAACTTTCAGGCGCATTTTTAAATTGCCTGTAGCACTTAAAGTGCCAATCAAGTGTTCAGGGTTAACCACTTCAACATTATGCGGTAAACGAAGGTCTGCAGCTGTTACATCGCCTGGACCTTGTTTTTCCAATGTCAAATAAGCTTCATTTTGATCGAACAGCTTAATAGACAATCCTTTCAGGTTCAGCAAGAGCTCGACGATGTCCTGCTGCAAGCCTTCCAAAGTACTGTACTCGTGCTCGACACCTTCAATTTCAACTTCTACCACAGCTGCGCCAGGTAAAGAAGAAAGAAGGATGCGACGTAAAGCATTACCAAGAGTGTGACCAAAGCCACGCTCTAATGGTTCTAGAATAACTTTTGCCGAGGTCCCGCTTGCCGCTTCGACCTTGATCGCTTGCGGAGTAAGAAACTCATTTGCAGTACGCGTCATTATTGCTACCTCAAGGATTATTTAGAATACAATTCTACAATCAAGCTTTCGTTGATTTCAGCAGGTAAATCAGAACGATCTGGTGCAGCTTTAAACGTACCTTCAAATTTAGAATGGTCAACTTCCATCCATGAAGGGATACCACGTTGAGCAGCCAATTCAATTGCGTTTTTAATACGTAATTGTTGTTTTGCACCTTCGTGAACTGCAATTACATCACCAGCTTTAACTTGAATAGACGCAATGTTAACACGACGACCATTTAAAGTAATGCTACGGTGAGATACAAGCTGACGAGCTTCTGCACGTGTAGAACCAAAACCCATGCGATAAACAACGTTATCAAGACGGCTTTCGAGCAATTTCAACAAGTTTTCACCTGTTGCGCCTTTCACACGAGCAGCTTCTTTATAGTAGTTACTAAATTGACGCTCTAAAACACCGTACATACGACGTACTTTTTGTTTTTCACGTAATTGTAGTGAGTACTCAGATTGCTTACCACCACGAGCCCCGCCATGTTGGCCAGGAGCTTTAGCGTGTTTTTTAGTTTTGACGTCAAATGGTTTAACGCCAGATTTTAGTTGCAGGTCTGTCCCTTCGCGGCGAGAGAGTTTGCATTTTGGACCAATATAACGAGCCATGAATGTTTCTCCTTACACGCGACGTTTTTTAGGTGGACGGCAACCGTTGTGAGGGATTGGAGTCACATCGGTAATGCTGTTAATTTTATAACCCACTGCACCTAATGCACGAACCGCAGACTCACGACCTGGACCAGGACCTTTAACAAGGACGTCCAAGTTTTTCAAACCGTAATCTAAAGCAGCTTTACCAGCAACTTCAGCAGCTACCTGAGCAGCGAACGGAGTTGATTTACGTGATCCACGGAAGCCTTGTCCACCTGAGGTAGCCCAAGCCAGTGCATTACCTTGACGATCGGTAATGGTCACAATGGTGTTATTAAAAGAAGCGTGAATGTGTGCAACACCTTCAGAGACGGTACGAGTGACCTTCTTGCGTGTGCGAGTATCTTTAGCCATCTTTTAGCTTCCAGAAATCTTATTTCTTAATCGGTTTGCGCGGACCTTTACGGGTACGTGCGTTAGTTTTGGTGCGTTGACCACGGACAGGCAAGCTGCGACGATGACGAAGACCGCGGTAGCAGCCTAAATCCATTAAACGTTTAATGTTCATGGAAATTTCGCGACGTAAGTCACCTTCGGTCGGAACCTTAGCAACTTCTGCACGAATCGCATCAAGCTGAGCGTCATCTAATTCACGGATCTTTGTTGTTGGTGCGATACCAGCAGCAGCTAAGATAGTCTTAGCAGTGTGGCGACCAATACCAAAGATATAAGTGAGAGAGATAACAGCGTGCTTGTTATCCGGAATGTTTACACCGGCAATACGAGCCATTCAATTTTCTCCAAAAAGGCAGTTAAGATAATCAACCGCCCCACAAAAATCTTGAGGGGCGGATAATAACCTAATTAGCCTACTGAAATCAACAGGTCTTAATCAAATTAACCTTGACGCTGCTTATGACGAGGTTCTGCGCTGCAAATTACGCGAATAACCCCATTACGACGGATAACTTTGCAGCTACCACAAATTTTCTTTACAGAAGCTTGTACTTTCATGATGAAACCTCTAAGTGCGCTTATCCCTTAGGATGAGCAGTCGTTTTTCTCATTAACGTTTGATTATCGTACTGGTGCGAGGTGAGATGTGCTTGAAGCTGAGCCATAAAGTCCATCACAACCACTACAACGATTAATAATGATGTACCACCTAAGCTAAATGGAATTCCAAATGAGCTTTGTAGAATCATCGGCATTAAGCAGACTACAGTGATGTAAATCGCGCCAATAAAGGTCAAACGACTGAGAATATGATCTAAGTAACGAGCAGTTTGCTCACCTGGGCGAATACCAGGCACATAAGCTCCGCTGCGTTTCAAGTTTTCCGAAACTTCTTTAGGACTGAAAACCAGCGCAGTGTAGAAGTAACAGAAAAAGATAATTAACGCACCAAAGAGCACCAAATACAACGGTTGTCCAGGCGACAATACCAATGCCAAGTCTTGTAGACTACGCTTGATTAATCCAGCACTAGGATCCGCACTGCCGACCCATTGACCTAAGCTCGC
Organism: Acinetobacter sp. YH12136; assembly: GCF_013418545.1. NCBI lineage: Bacteria > Pseudomonadati > Pseudomonadota > Gammaproteobacteria > Moraxellales > Moraxellaceae > Acinetobacter > Acinetobacter sp. YH12136. The sequence continues at coordinate 23,785 of NZ_VPBV01000007.1, read as the reverse complement.
TGGGAACAAAAGCAATGAACTGGCAAAAATTGCTGGAATCACACCTGCCATATTAATTTTTAATGGCAAATGCGTTTGCTGAGCAGTAAATACACGACGACCTTGTTGTTTTTGAGCATAGTTTACTGGAATACGACGCTGCGCCTTCTCAATAAACACAATCGCTGCAAGTACACCTAAAGACAATAAACCAAAAATTGCCAAACCAATCAGGCTTGACTGACCACTGTCAATAGATGTGAAGGATTGCATAATTAAATTAGGCAAGCCTGCAACAATACCTGCGAAAATGATCATGGAAATACCATTACCCACTCCGCGTTCGGTAATTTGTTCACCCAACCACATTAGGAACATTGTGCCTGCAACCAAAGAGGTCACAGCTGGAACGTAAAAAGCCAGACCTGAAGTTAAGGTAATCCCTTGACTAATCAGACCTGCACACATCCCAATCGCTTGCACAAGTGCAAGAAACAATGTGCCTTGGCGCGTATATTGATTAATTTTGCGTTTACCTTGCTCGCCTTCTTTTTTCAAAGCTTCAAGCGAAGGAACCACGGTAGACATTAACTGTACGATAATCGAAGCAGAAATGTATGGCATGATCCCTAAAGCAAGAATCGACATCCGCTCTAATGCACCACCCGAAAACATGTTAAACAAACCAAGAATTGTACCTTGGTTTGCATTAAACAATTGTTCAAGTGCGGCATTATTAATGCCTGGTACTGGAATATGCGCTCCTAGTCGAAATACCAATAACGCACCAATGAGAAACATCATTCGGCGTATAATTTCACGGTATTTCACGTGAAATGGTTGGCCTTTCATCATGTGAACATGACCTGAAGAACTAGGAGACATAGACACTGGGGATTACTCCTCGACTTTACCGCCAGCCGCTTCAACAGCAGCTTTAGCGCCTTTAGTCACAGCAACACCTTGAATAGTGAATGCGCGAGTAATTTCACCAGAAAGTACGATACGAGCACGAGCCATATCTTTACGTACAACGTTCGCTGCTTTTAAAGTTTCAAGGCTAACGATGTCGCCTTCCACTTTAGCAAGCTCAGATAAACGTACTTCAGCAGTTTTCAAAGCGATTTGGCTAGTGAAACCGAATTTAGGTAAACGACGATATAACGCAGTTTGACCACCTTCGAATCCAGGACGTGTACCACCGCTCTTACGTGAGTTTTGACCTTTGATACCACGACCACCAGTCTTACCAACGCCAGAACCGATACCACGGCCTAAACGACGGGCTTCACGCTTAGCACCTTCTGCAGGTGCAAGTTCATTTAAACGCAGAGTCATGGCTTATTCCTCTACACTAACCATATAGTAGACTTGGTTGATCATACCACGGTTAGAAGGCGTATCTTGCACTTCTACAGTATGACCAATACGACGCAGACCTAAACCTTTAAGGCTAAGCTTGTGATTTTTCAAGCGGTGCGATGCAGATTTAGTCTGGGTAACTTTAATCGTTTTCATGATTGATTACCCTTGAATTTGTTCTACTGAAAGACCACGTTTCGCAGCAACCTTTTCAGGAGTTGTCATGTCACGCAAACCGTTAAAAGTTGCGTTCACTACGTTTGCAGCGTTAGTAGAACCACGGCATTTAGTCAATACGTTACGTACACCTGCAGCTTCTAAAACTGCACGCATAGAACCACCCGCAATTACACCAGTACCTTCAGATGCTGGTTGCATGTAAACACGGCTTGCACCATGACGCGCATGAATCGGGTGTTGTAAAGTACCATCTGCCAATTCGATAGTGATCATGTTACGACGTGCAGCTTCAAGTGCTTTAGAAATAGCAGCTGGAACTTCACGTGCTTTACCACGACCAAAACCTACGCGACCATTACCATCACCCACAACAGTTAATGCTGTGAAAGAGAAGATACGACCACCTTTAACAACTTTGGCTACGCGATCAACGGCAACCAGCTTTTCAACAAGACCTTCGTTTTGTTCAACTTTAGCCATGATTAGAACTCCAAGCCGTTTTCACGAGCAGCATCAGCCAAGGCTTTGATACGACCATGATATTTAAAACCAGAACGGTCAAACGCAACTTTAGTTACGCCAGCTGCTTTCGCGCGTTCTGCAATTAAAGCACCTACTTTTTGAGCTGCTTCAACGTTACCAGTTGTACCAGCACGTAAAGTAGCATCTAAAGTTGAAGCTTGCGCTAAAACTTTGCCACCATCTGCTGAAATAACTTGAGCATAGATGTGACGCGGCGTGCGGTTTACACACAAACGAGTCGCACCCAATGCACGGATGTGCAAGCGTGTGCTTTTCGCACGACGCAAACGGGATTGTTTCTTTTCGTTCATAAGAACCTCGCGCCTTATTTCTTCTTAGCTTCTTTACGAAGAACAACTTCATCCGAATAACGAACACCTTTACCTTTATATGGCTCTGGTGGACGGTATCCACGGATATCCGCAGCAACTTGACCTAAAGCTGCTTTATCAGCAGATTTAAGGATAATTTCAGTTGCAGTTGGAGTTTCTGCAGTCACACCTTCAGGAAGGGTGTAATCGATTGGGTGTGAAAAACCAAGGTTAAGGTTAACAACGTTACCTTTTACCGCAGCTTTATAACCAACACCAATCAATTGCAACTTACGTTCGAAGCCTTCGCTCACACCTTTTACAAGGTTGTTAAGCACAGCGCGAGCAGTACCAGCTTGCATCCAAGCGTCTTTCGACTCAGCTTTAGGAGCAATAGCTAAAATACCGTCTTCCTGTTTTAGCTCGACCAGCGCATGCAGGTTGAAAGACAATGTACCTTTGCTGCCTTTCACTTCGACCTGCCGGCCGTTCTGAGTAACTGTAACACCGTTAGGTACAGTTACTGGGGCTTTAGCCACACGAGACATGAGGAATCACCTATTATTAAGAAACAAAAGCAATAACTTCACCACCGATACCTGCAGCACGTGCAGCGCGATCAGTCATGATGCCTTTGCTTGTAGAAACGATTGCAATACCTAAACCTTGCTTAACGCTTGGAAGTGCATCTTTACCGCGATACTGACGTAGACCTGGACGGCTTACGCGTTTCACAGTTTCGATAACTGGTTTGCCTTCATAGTATTTTAAAGTAATCGTTAATGTAGGTTTGCCTTCGTTGTCAGCCACTTCTACATTTGCGATATAACCTTCTTGTTGAAGTACGTTTGCAATAGCAACCTTCAACTTAGAATTAGGCATAGAAACAGTTTGTTTCTTTGCCATTTGAGCGTTACGAACACGCGTTAGCATGTCGGCAACGGTATCTTGCATACTCATTTATAGTGCTCCTTACCAGCTTGCCTTAACAACGCCCGGTACATCACCTTGCATTACTGTGTCACGTAATTTGTTACGGCTTAAACCGAACTTACGGAAGTAACCATGAGGACGACCAGTTAAACCACAACGGTTACGAAGACGTACTGGAGACGCATTACGTGGTAATGCTTGTAATTTCATCATCGCTTCGAAACGCTCTTCGTCGCTTGCATTTACGTTTGCAATCGTTGCTTTTAATTCAGCACGTTTTGCAGCGTATTTAGCAACAGTAGCTTCGCGTTTCAATTCGCGATTAATCATACCTTTCTTAGCCATATCGACCTCTTATTTGAACGGGAAGCCGAATGCACGCATAAGCGCACGGCCTTCGTCATCGGTGCGAGCAGTCGTAGTAATGGTGATGTCCATACCACGAATTTGATCAATCTTATCGAAATCGATTTCAGGGAACATGATTTGTTCCTTGAGACCCATAGAGTAGTTACCACGACCATCAAATGATTTCGAAGAGAAACCACGGAAGTCACGGATACGAGGGATCGCGATAGAGATCAAACGGTCTAAGAATTCGTACATACGTTCGCCGCGTAAAGTAACTTTACAACCAATCGGCCAACCATCACGGATTTTAAAACCAGCGATTGATTTACGAGCTAATGTTAAAACTGGTTTTTGACCAGCAATAGCTTGCATATCAGAAAGAGCGCCATCTAACAATTTCTTGTCAGCAGCTGCAGCACCAACACCCATGTTGATGGTAATTTTAGTGATGCGAGGGATCTCCATCACATTCTTAACGCCCAATTGTTCTTGTAATTGAGCCTTAAGTTCGTCGTTGTAACGTGTTTTAAGTCTGGCCATTGCCTATTTCAACCTATTACTTCGCCACCGCCACTGATTCACCATTCGATTTATAAACGCGAGTTTTCACGCCATCAATCGTTTGGTAACCAACACGGTCAGCCTTTTGGGTTGTAGCATTAAAAATTGCCACGTTTGAGATATGAAGCGAAGCTTCCTGCGTTACGATACCGCCTTCAGCGCCCGTAGCACGGTTTGGCTTCTGGTGCTTCTTAACCAAGTTAAGACCTTCGACCTTAACACGGTCATTAGAAACTGACAGAACAGTACCCTGTTTGCCTTTTTCTTTACCTGCGATCACAATTACTTGATCGCCTTTTTTAATCTTAGCCATGATTGCCTCTTATAGAACTTCAGGAGCCAATGAAATGATTTTCATGAACTGTTCAGTACGAAGTTCACGAGTCACTGGTCCGAAAATACGAGTTGCAATCGGTGCTTTGTTGTTATTCAAAATAACAGCAGCGTTATCATCAAAACGGATCACAGAACCGTCTGGACGACGAATACCGAACTTTGTACGTACAACAACAGCATTCATCACGTCACCTTTTTTAACACGTGCGCGTGGAATAGCTTCTTTTACAGTAACTTTAATAATGTCGCCAACAGAAGCATAACGACGATGTGAACCACCTAGTACTTTAATACATTGTACGCGGCGAGCACCACTGTTGTCAGCTACGTCAAGCATCGTTTCGGTTTGAATCATTGCCCTACTCCAAAACCGAGCATCACCGGTCACAATTTCGAAAGGCTCAAAGAGTACTCGAAATTGACCGATGATGCAACAAGAACGTTAATTACTCAGCAGCAGCTTCAACAACTTCAACTAAAGTCCATGACTTAGTTTTAGACATTGGGCGGCTTTCTTTGATGGTTACAACATCACCAATCTTGGCTGTATTGTTCTCATCATGAGCGTGTAATTTGGTTGAACGGCGAATCAATTTGCCATACAACGGGTGTTGAACTTGGCGTTCAATAAGGACAACAATAGATTTTTCCATTTTGTCGCTTACAACTTTGCCAGTTAACGTGCGGACTGTATTTTGACTCATTGCCCGTTCCCCTGTTTTTCGGTAAGGAGGGTCTTGATGCGTGCAATAGTTTTACGAGTAAGCGCAACTTCATGCGACTTACCCAATTGACCAGTTGCTTTCGCCATACGAAGACGGAATTGGTTAAGCTGTTGCTCATCAAGCAAAGCTGTCAACTCTTCTACCGACTTTTCACGTAGATCTTTAGTTTTCATTACATTACCGTCCGAGTCACGATAGTGGTTTTAAACGGAAGTTTAGCAGCAGCAAGCGTAAATGCTTCACGTGCCAATTCTTCGTTCACACCATCAATTTCGTACAAGACTTTACCTGGTTTGATTTGACAAACCCAATATTCCACAGAACCTTTACCTTTACCCATACGCACTTCAAGAGGCTTAGAAGTAATTGGTTTGTCTGGGAATACACGGATAAAGATCTTACCACCACGCTTAATACGACGGCTGATTGTACGACGTGCCGCTTCAATTTGACGCGCAGTCATTTGACCACGTTCAACTGATTTAAGAGCGATAGTACCGAAAGATACTGAGCTACCACGGTGCGCTAAGCCAGTGTTACGGCCTTTTTGCACCTTACGGAATTTAGTACGTTTAGGTTGCAACATGGATTATTCTCCTTTTTCAGCAGAACGATCATTGCGACGACCACGACGCTCTTGACCTTCACCACGACCGCGACCGCGTTTAGCTGGACGTTCTTCAGCAGGTGCTGGGTTCATGACTTGTTTCATGCCACCCAAGATTTCACCACGGAATACCCAAACTTTAACGCCAATCGTACCGTAAGTAGTTTCAGCACGCATAGTTGCATAGTCGATGTCCGCACGAAGTGTATGCAAAGGTACACGACCTTCACGATACCATTCAGTACGTGCAATCTCTGCACCACCTAAACGACCAGAAACCTCAACTTTGATACCTTTAGCACCAGCACGCATAGAGTTCTGTACCGCACGCTTCATAGCACGACGGAACATTACACGCTTTTCTAATTGAGAAGCGATTGCTTCAGCAACTAAACGTGCATCTAAGTCTGGACGGTCAATTTCGTTGATGCTTACTTGCGCAGGAACACCCATAATAGATGTTAATTCGCGTTGTAATTTCTCAATGTCTTCGCCTTTTTTACCGATTACGATACCAGGACGCGCAGTGCTAATTGTTACTTTAGCAGCACCCGTTGGACGTTCGATAAGAATATTGCTTACCATTGCGTTCTTAAGTTTTTTAGTTAAAAACTCACGAACTTGAAGGTCTTTAAGCAAGTATTCAGCGTATTGTTTCGGATTCGCATACCAGTTAGCGTTATGACGTTTCACAACACCTAGGCGGATACCGATTGGATGAACCTTCTGACCCATATCAAACCCCTACCTTAACGGTGATGTGACAAGTACGCTTAGTAATACGATCTGCACGGCCTTTAGCACGTGGCATAATACGTTTAAGGCTCATGCCTTCGTCAACGTAAATCGTAGATACTTTAAGGTCGTCTACATCTAAACTGTTATTGTGTTCAGCATTTGCAATTGCAGATTCCAATGCTTTCTTAACTAAAACAGCAGCTTTTTTGTTGCTGAAGTTTAAAATGTTAAGTGCATGCGCAACAGATTTGCCGCGGATAAGATCTGCAACCAAACGTGCTTTTTGTGCCGAGATAGCGGCACCGCGTAATTTAGCAGTTACTTCCATCATAGCACCTATTAACGTTTAGACTTCTTGTCAACACCGTGACCACGATAGGTACGAGTTGGCGCGAATTCACCGAGTTTATGACCAACCATGTGTTCAGAGATAATCACTGGAACATGGTTACGACCATTGTGAACAGAAATTGTTAAACCAACAAAATCTGGGAGGATCATCGAACGACGCGACCAAGTTTTGATCGGCTTACGGTTATTAGCCGCGATTGCCGCTTCAACCTTAGCGAACAAGTGCGCATCGACGAATGGGCCTTTTTTCAGAGAACGAGGCATTGTCAGATTCCTTTACTTGTTACTTAACGCGACGGTCGCGAATAATCATCTTAGTCGTACGCTTGTTGGTACGTGTCTTGTACCCTTTAGCTTTTTGACCCCATGGGCTTACAGGTTGGATACCTTTAGTACGCCCTTCACCACCACCGTGCGGGTGATCAACCGGGTTCATTGCCATACCACGAACGGTAGGACGAACACCACGCCAGCGCGAAGCACCTGCTTTACCAAGTGAACGAAGGTTGCTTTCTGAGTTAGATACTTCACCTAACACAGCGCGACATTCAACGTGCACTTTACGCATTTCGCCTGAACGTAGACGAACGATAGCGTATGAACCGTCACGACCCAACAATTGAACTGAAGTACCAGCAGAACGCGCTAATTGAGCACCTTTACCGATTTTAAGTTCGATGTTGTGAAGAGTAGCACCGATTGGCATGTTACGAAGTGGCAAGCAGTTACCTGGGCGGATTGGAGCATCGTTACCAGATTGAACTTGATCACCAGCACGTAAACCTTTAGGCGCAATAATATAACGACGTTCACCGTCAGCATACTTCAACAATGCGATGTGTGCAGTACGGTTTGGATCGTATTCAATACGCTCTACAACAGCAGGAATGCCATCTTTGTTACGTTTGAAGTCTACGATACGGTAGTGTTGCTTATGACCACCACCAACGTGACGTGTAGTAATGTGACCGTTGTTGTTACGACCACCAGTACGTTTTTTAGCTTCTACCAACGGCGCATAAGGCGCACCTTTGTGAAGATGGTCGTGAACGACTTTCTCTACAAAGCGACGTCCTGGAGACGTTGGCTTACATTTTTGAATCGGCATAAATTTCGTCCTTATTCCGCTGCGCTTTCAGCGGTATCGCCCAAGTCAGCCATTTCAACATCTTGGCCAGCTTTCAGGGTGACGTATGCTTTTTTAACATCAGAACGGCGTCCTAATGTACGACCAAAGCGCTTAGTCTTACCTTTAGTGATAGTCGTGTTAACTTTAACAACTTCCACACCAAATAATTGCTCAACTGCTTTTTTGATTTCAAGTTTGTTTGCATTTAATGCAACTTTGAATACTTGAACACCAGCAGTTTCGCCTAAAACTTGTGCTTTTTCTGAAAATACAGGTCCTTGTAGGACTTGATATAAACGTTCGTTGTTCATCCGAGTTCTACCTCAATTTTCTTAGCAGCAGCAACAGACATTACAACTTTGTCGAACGCGATCAAGCTAACAGGATCGATTGCAGTAGCATCAACCACATCAACGTGTGGAAGGTTACGCGCTGCAAGATATAGATTCTCATCTACAGCTTCAGTTACGATCAATGCGCGAGTTGCATTCAAGTCGTTAAGTTTTGCAAGCAACTCTTTAGTTTTAGGAGCTTCAACAGCAAACTCTTCAACCAATACAAGACGATCTTGGCGAACAAGTTCAGCTAAGATACATTGCATTGCACCGCGGTACATTTTGCGGTTAACTTTTTGAGACCAATCTTGTGGACGAGCAGCAAAAGTTTTACCACCACCAACCCAGATTGGGCTACGAATAGAACCAGCACGAGCGCGGCCAGTACCTTTTTGACGGAATGGTTTTTTACCACCGCCAGCAACGTCTGCACGTGATTTCTGAGCTTTAGAGCCTTGACGACCACCAGCTAAGTAAGCTGTAACAACTTGGTGTACAAGTGCTTCATTGAATTCACGACCGAACGCAACTTCAGATAACTCAACAGCAGAGCCGGAAACAGTATTTAAATTCACGTTATTTCCCCTCAAGCCTTGATCGTAGGACGTACAGTTACGTCACCACCAGTCGCACCAGGAATCGCACCTTTAACAACAAGAACTGAACGCTCTGTGTCGATAGATACAATTTCAAGACCCTGTACAGTTACGCGTTCAGCACCTAAATGGCCAGCCATTTTTTTGCCTTTGAATACGCGACCAGGAGTCTGGTTTTGACCTGTAGAACCTAGAACACGGTGAGAAACAGAGTTACCGTGAGTAGCGTCTTGAGTACGGAAGTTCCAACGCTTAACACCACCCTGGAAACCCTTACCTTTAGACTGACCAGTTACGTCAACGATCTGACCTACTGTGAACAAATCTACACCGATAGTTCCGCCAACTTCACGACCTTCAAGGTCAGCTTCTGTAGCACGGAATTCTTGAACTAAACGACCAGCAGCAACACCCGCTTTAGCGAAGTGACCTTTCTGAGCGTTAGTTACGCGAGATTCGCGACGTTCACCAGTAGTAACCTGAATTGCTTGATAACCATCTGTTTCAAGCGTTTTGATTTGAGTGATGCGGTTAGGATCAACCTCAATCACTGTAACAGGTACAGAAACACCAGCATCTGTAAAGATACGGGTCATACCGCACTTGCGACCGACTAAACCAATAGCCATGTGCATAAACCTCTAAAAAAGCGGCCTAATTAACTTAGAGTGTTAATTAACCGAAAGCCTTAACCCAATGCAATCTGAACATCAACACCAGCTGCTAGATCTAATTTCATCAACGCATCAACAGTTTTATCTGTAGGTTGAACAATGTCGATCAAACGCTTGTAAGTACGGATTTCATACTGGTCGCGTGCATCTTTGTTTACGTGTGGTGATGTTAAAACGTTGAAGCGTTCGATGCGAGTTGGCATCGGGATTGGACCACAAACTTGTGCGCCAGTACGCTTAGCGGTTTCTACGATTTCTTGAGCAGATTGATCAATCAAACGATGATCAAAAGACTTCAAACGGATACGAATTCTCTGGTTAGACATACCAGTTAACTCCAAGCCAAATATATAAAGAATCACCCTTGACGCATCTCACCCCACTAATTTAAGGCAAGTGTCAAAGGCAGTGAATTATCACTAAGGTCATGATCGATGCCATGACTGTCACGATGTTAACTACTTTCTTCGCAGTTAACCCCCTTGCATAAAGGGTCGCCCATTATAACGATTGTTTAATGCATAAGCAAATCTCTTTTTGGCTTTATTGCTTTATTTTTCACGCTCTGCCGATATCTCTTTTTAAAATATACGATTAGCACTTTATATATGAGTTAAGCAGCATTCCTATCCATTTATTGAGTGTAAATTTAGACAATCTGCATTTTGACCATTCCAACCATCCCTGACAGCAGAAATCGTCATCGCCCTGACCTAACTTTCTTTTCTGTGTTTGCGCCACAATCCATGACTTTATTCTCGAAGTTTGCTTTGTGCTAAAACATAATCTATTGCACGATTCATTAATTGGTTGCCTGCCTGAAATTGTGACGCAGACATCTGTTTTAATTCATGCGCGGGTTGTACATACATGCCCGAAAATGCTGGTTTCATTTCGGCATTGTCTAAAAACAACTGCAAAGCTTGTGGGGTAATTTCTGGATGGAATTGGAATCCTAGTACATTTTTCCCAATTTGATAGAGTTGATTAGCGCAGGCGGCATTACTGGCAAGTCTTACCGCGCCCTTTGGTAATTCAAAAGTTTCACCATGCCACTGCATCACTGTGATTTGATCAGGTATTTGAAAGCAGGTTTCTGGTGTATTTTCGACTTTATAGACTGGATGCCAACCACGCTCTTGTTCTGGATTACGACTGACCGCTGCACCCAACGCATTGGCAATTAACTGCCCACCCAAACACAAGCCAATAGCAGGCTTGCCTGAAGCCAAATAACGTCGAATCCAGCGCTTTTCAATTTTCAGCCAGGGATAGTTCGCCTCATCATTGACACTCATGGCGCCGCCCATCACAATCAATAAATCGACATCTTCGACCCGTGGCAAAGCTTCAATTTCAATATTTTGTTCGGGTGGCAAAGCAAAAAATTCGGTGGCACTGATGTGTGCCTGCATTTGTTTCAGGTAGCTATAGCAACTCCCAAAACCTTCTTCGGCAATATGTTGAAAATAATGCACTCTTAATGGCGCTTGCATCTTAATCATCCTGAGTTATGTCTACACTTGAGCTTCTGCAAAAATAACGCCAACTTCAAGACTCATCTTGTATTTTTAAAGCGTTCAGCTTTTTATAGCTTTAAGCCTGTGTTTCTCTTAATCTAAAGCCAATATGGTTTTATTTTCTGAGTGAACCTGTGAAGAAAAATGCTCAAACTGCTTTAATTCATGCACCAAGACGTGCCCCACAATATATTCAAACGGTACAGCCTCCCCTATTTCGTGCATCGACCATTATCTTTGAAAACACAGATGCACTGTTTAATCGACACTGGACTGATGCTTATGATTATAGCTATGGCACACATGGCACACCGACTACATTCACACTCGCTGATCAGATTGCGCAATTAGAAGGTGGTGAATACTGCTTACTCGCACCAAGCGGACTATCAGCAATTAATTTGGTGAATTCCTGCTTTTTAAGTCAAGGCGATGAAGTTTGGGTGGCTGACAATATTTACGGCCCAAACATGGAGCATTTACGCAATTTAGAGCAGCGTTACGGCATCACCGTACAAGTCTACAATCCAATTTATGTCGATAGCTTTCAACCTTCTGCCCAAGCCAAACTGATTTGGCTGGAAGCGGCAGGTTCGGTCACACTAGAGTTTCCAAACCTAACTACATTAGTCAAAAAAGCCAAATCACATCACATGCTCACAGCCTTAGATAACACTTGGGGTGCAGGACTTGCGTTTAATGCTTTCGATTTTGGTGATGAACATTTAAGTGTCGATATAAGCGTCCATGCCCTGACCAAATACCCAAGTGGTGGTGGTGACATTTTAATGGGATCTGTCGTGACCCGTGATCAACACTTACATCATCAACTGTTTCGTATGCATGCCATTCAAGGTATTTGCGTATCGGGGGATGATGTCGCGCAAGTACAACGCAGTTTGGCTTCGATGCAACTACGTTATGAGCACCAAGCAAAAAGCACAATTGAATTACTCAACTGGCTGAAACTACAACCACAATTTGCTCAGGTGTTGCACCCTGCCGATGCCACATCTGCGGGGCATGCGTATTGGAAAGAAATTTGCCGCGATGGACACAGCGCAGGTTTGGTCAGTGTGATTTTTAAGCCTGAATATGATTTAGCCGCTGTACGCCAATTCTGTGATGCACTATCTTTATTTAAACTCGGCTTTAGCTGGGGCGGCCCCGTAAGTTTAGTGATGCTTTACGATCTCAAGTCCATGCGTACCCTAGAGCACTCTCACTTGGCTGAAGGATTATTGGTGCGTTTTTGTATTGGGCTAGAACATCCTGCAGATTTAATTCAAGATATTCAAAATGCCTTACAAAGCTTCAGCGACTAATGCAGCACAGATCATCATTTTAACAATAGCTATATAAATCAGGATAAAAATATGAGTACAGCAATCGTTATTGGTAAAAAAACTGCCGACGTTCAACAAGACGTGGTTTTACATTCACAGTTTGCCAACCGCCACGGTTTAATTGCAGGTGCAACAGGTACAGGTAAAACCGTCACCTTAAAAGTCTTGGCAGAAAGCTTTTCACGAATTGGTGTACCCGTATTTTTAGCCGATGCCAAAGGCGATGTTTCCAGTCTAGCCAAAGCAGGCAGCAGCAGCCCAAAGTTTGATGCACGTATTAAGAGCTTAGGTATCGAAAGCATTCCGTTTGCAGCATCTCCTGTGGTGTTTTGGGATTTATTTGCCGAACAAGGTCATCCGATTCGTACCACCATTTCTGAAATTGGCCCGTTATTATTGGCGCAAATGCTGAACCTGAATGACACCCAAGAGGGCGTGTTGTCTGCGGTATTCCGTATTGCCGATGATCAGGGTTTATTACTGATTGATTTTAAAGATTTAAAAGCCATGCTGACCTATGTCAGCGAACACGCCAGTGAATTTAAAGCTGAGTATGGCAATCTTTCTCCAGCCAGTTTGGGTGCGATTCAGCGCAATTTACTGGCTTTAGCTGATCAGGGCGGTGATAAATTCTTTGGTGAGCCGAGTTTGGATATTTTGGATTTTATTCAAACTGACAGTCAGGGACGCGGCAATATTAATGTTTTGGCTGCAGACAAACTCATGAACACGCCAAAACTGTACGCCACCTTTTTATTATGGATGTTATCAGAACTGTTTGAACAATTGCCTGAAGTGGGCGATATGGACAAGCCAAAGTTAGTGTTCTTTTTTGATGAAGCACACTTGTTATTTGACAATGCCAGCAGCGCGCTACAAGAAAAAATTGAACAAGTGGTACGTTTGATTCGCTCTAAAGGCGTGGGGATTTATTTTGTGACCCAAAACCCGCTGGACTTGCCTGAAAGTGTATTGGGACAATTGGGTAACCGTGTTCAGCATGCCTTACGTGCTTTTACACCCAAAGACCAAAAAGCGGTAAAAACTGCCGCAGATACATTCCGTGCCAACCCAGACTTTAAAGTTGAACAAGCCATTACCGAACTTGCGGTAGGTGAAGCCTTAATTAGTTGCTTAGATGAACAAGGCACACCGCAAATTGTAGAACGTGCTTGGGTAATGCCGCCCTACTCATCGTTTAGCCCAATTAGCACAGAAGAACGTCAAGCCTGTATCAGCCAGAGTGTTATTGCAGGTGTGTATGAGCAGCAATTAGATCGTGAAAGTGCTTATGAAATGCTGCAACAAAAAGTTGAACAACGTCAGCAACTAGCCGCAGCAGCAGAACAAGCTAAAATTGAAGCCAAAGAAGCTGAAGCACGCGCCAAGCAAGAGGCTAAAGAAGCCGAAGCACTCGCCAAACAACAAGCGCGCGAGCAAGAACGTCTAGCCCGCGAACAGCAAAAAGAAGCAGAACGCGCTGCCAAACAGCGTGAAAAACTGACTCAGGATATTGTGGGTACCTTTGCCAAAAGCGCAGCACGCAGCTTAGGCGGTTCTACTGGGCAGAAAATTGTACGAGGTTTGTTAGGGTCATTATTTGGTAAGAAATAGCATGTTATAAACGATGAGGTTTGTATAGATTTCATTCATGGATGCACCATCCAAAACCTAAATGAACACTTACAAACCTCTCGCTGTCACATCTACAAACCCCATAAAAACTTTAAAAATAATGGGATATTTTTATAATCCATATTTTTTTTAAGGTTTCACAAAAAAATGTTTGCAATCCTTATTTATAAGATGTATTTTGAATACATCTTATAAATAACAGCCATGAGAGATCGAACATGACTCCACAGCAAATTGACCTTGTAAAAGCAACTGTTCCTGTACTCCGTGAAAATGGTGTCGCACTGACTGGTTATTTCTATAACCGCATGTTGGGGAATAATCCTGATCTAAAAGAAACCTTTAACATGGGTCACCAACGTAGTGGTGCGCAGGCTCAAGCGCTTGCAGGTGCTGTATTAGCTTATGCTGAAAACATTGAAGATCCTTCTGTGCTTGCGCCTGTGATTGAATTGATTGCCCACAAACACGTGAGCTTAAACATTCAAGCACCTGACTATAATATTGTGGGCGAAAACCTACTTCACTCTATTAGCGAAGTATTAAATATTTCAATGGAAGATCCTCTAATTGATGCATGGGCAGCTGCTTATGGTCAGTTAGCAGAAGTGTTTATTAATGCTGAACGTGCAATCTACGAACAACACGAACAAACTAAAGGCAGCTGGTTAGGCTGGCGTAATTTCAAAATTGCCAAGAAAGTTGTAGAAAGTGACGAAATCACTTCAATCTACTTCGAGCCAGTAGATGGTAGCGATTTACCAAAATACGAAGCAGGTCAATATATTTCAGTACGCGTATTTGTACCTGAACTTGGCTTGAAGCAACCACGTCAATACACGCTATCGACTAGCCCACAACAAGATTACTTACGTATTTCTGTAAAACGTGAGCCAGGCAATGGTGCAGATAAAGTTGCAGGTTGGGTATCGAACGTATTGCACCAATTACCAGAAGGTTCTGAAGTTGAAGTATCTGCACCAACAGGTAACTTCTTCCTCATCGACAGCAACAAACGCAATGTCTTCATTAGTGGCGGCGTTGGCTTAACACCAATGATTGCAATGTTGAATCAATTGGTGACTTTAGATGTGCCACAACCTGTGACATTTATTCACGCATGTCGTAGCAAACAAGTACATGCCATGAAACAGCATCTCCAAGACTTAACTGCAAAATGTCCACGTATTCATACGTTGACTGCGTATGAGTTCCCGAACGAAGGTGATGTACTGGGTCAAGATTACGATGTTGCAGGTCGTTTAGACCTCAGCACTGTAGATGCAGCGCTGTTACCAGCCGATGCAGATTACTACTTATGTGGTCCAATGCCATTCATGGCAGAACAGCGTAAAGCTTTACTTGCGCGTGGCATCAAAGATGAGCAAATCCATAGCGAAGCGTTTGGTACAGGTGGTGTTCGCCACTAATCTAAAGCGTTAAAAGCTAATAGGTAAGGCTAGTCTAGTTATGCTAGACTAGCCTTAATTTATTTGTATTTTAAAAAAACATCTGTGCGATCATGCAATTAAATAAATTCACCGACTATGCGCTGCGTATTTTAATGTATATCTCGCGTCCTCGAGATGTACCCTATACCATTGCGGAAATTGCACAGGATTTGCATGTTTCCCAGAACCATCTGGTAAAAATCGTTCACTTTATGGGTAAGCAAGGATGGCTAATTACCACTCGTGGTAAAGGTGGCGGGATTCGCTTGCATCCTGAAGCATTGCCTTTGCGTTTAGGTCATGTGGTGAGAATCCTGCAAGGTGAAAATCAAATTGTAGAGTGTAATACCCCGCCCTGCGTGCTGCGTGCGCAATGTGGACTAAAAGGCATTCTCAATCAGGCAATGGAACAGTTTTATCAAAGCTTAGATCAATACAGCTTGGGTGAAGTGCTACAGCCTGTACCCAATTTACAGTTCAGTACACAATCTCCAATCCCGCTGATTCATCTTTAAAGTAACTTAAACGGTCAAAGCAATATCATCCTAGATGTTGCTTTTTTCGGGCATTCAGGGCGCAAAGGTCGCTTGCCTGTATGACTTGCTTTATAATGCCTGTTTGTAGACCATGAATTGAAGTTAAGTTATGCACCATAGCAGAGGAAAATCGAAAAACAGTAAGGCAGCAGCACAGCCACGGCAGAAAATTAGCTACGAGAAAAAAGTAGACCCTGCCATTACTGAATACTCTGTTCGCGCCTTAAACTGGCTGCGTAAAGCCGAGTTTTTAATGAGTGCGCCTAAACTGAATTTATGTGTAGAAGATACTGGCTACGAAGTGGCTTTTGCAGGACGCTCCAACGCAGGTAAGTCCAGTGCAATTAATGCTTTAACCAATCAAAAACAATTGGCACGTGCTTCTAAAAAACCGGGTCGTACTCAAATGATCAACTTCTTTAGTTTGGGCAACCCCGAACAGCGTTTGGTCGATTTACCCGGTTATGGTTATGCAGCCGTACCTGAAGCCATGAAAATTGTGTGGCAAAAAGAACTCGAAAATTATTTGATTCATCGTAAAAGTTTACAAGGCTTGGTGTTACTGATGGATATTCGCCATCCCTTACAGCACTTTGATGTGATGATGCTGGAATGGGCGTATTCGCGTAAATTGTTCGTGCATGTATTGCTCACCAAATCGGACAAACTCAACCGCGGCCCTGCCAATAAAGTATTGCTTGAAGTCAAACAGCAGTTGAAAAAGATGAAACTAGATTTCTCGATTCAATTGTTTTCATCACTCAATAAGCAAGGTTTGGAAGAACTTGCGAGTGTGATGGGCGGACGTTTGAACTTTACCTTAGAACAAGCGCATCAATTTGATTTAGACAGCATTCCAGAAGCGACTGGCGATGATGTTGATGTTGATCAGCCTGAATTTTTAGAAACTGACGATTTAACCGCATCTGATACCGAAACCAAATAGTCCGTTAAATTACTGACTATTGGTCTATAATATAAAGTCCTATTCGCTCAATCTCGAATAGGACTTTTTATTTGTATGTCCACTTTCAGTTTTACGCCGTAATCACAATCTCCCTCTCCACCAAAGTTGCACTTTACAACGCAGCCAGAAATGCCCTACTGTCAAGATCATAACAATTAAACGTTTAAACAATTACATAAGATAAGGAGATCAAACATGCAGGCACACATTTCAGTGATTACCTTAGCGGTAGAAGATTTACAACGTGCACTCGATTTTTACCGCGACGGCTTAGGACTTGTAACTGAAGGCATTATTGGACAGGAATTTGAACAAGGTGCGGTGGTCTTTTTTGAACTGCAAGCAGGCTTAAAACTGGCTTTATGGTCTAAACAAAGTTTACAACAAGATACAGGCTTAACAGGTACAGCCAGCAGTGCTGCACAAATCACTTTAGGACATAATGTACATAGCCCACTCGAGGTCGATCAGGTATTGAAACAAGCAAAAAATGCAGGTGCGAAAATTTTAAAACCTGCACAGAGCACCTTTTACGGCGGTTATGCAGGTTATTTTCAGGACTTAGATGGTCATATTTGGGAAGTGGCCTACAGCCCATGTTGGGATTAATCTGCTTTGGCTCATGTCTTTACATAGCACAATAAAACAGGATGATGCTGAAAACTTGATTCGATTTTAAACCCATTATCAGGAATGCAGTGCAGGGTCATCACGAGTATGCCGATCGACCACCACACTAATCATCATATCGCCCTGCACATTGACCACAGTACGCACAGTATCCAACAAACGGTCGATCGGCAATAAAATCGCAATCGCTTCTGCAGGCAAGCCCACCGATTGTAATACCATAATCATCGTCACCATACCTGCGCTTGGAATACCAGGCGCGCCCAAAGAAGCGATCATGGCTGTGGCACAGACAATTAATTGCTGTCCTAAACTTAAATCCAGCCCCATTAAATTGGCAACAAACAAAGCCGCTGCAGCTTCATACAATGCCGTTCCATCCATATTCAGTTGTGTACCTAACGGGATCACAAAGCCTGCAGTTTGCGGACGCACACCTAAATTTTCCTGCGCACATTTCATCGAAAGTGGCATAGTGGCAGAACTGGAACTGGTGGCAAAAGCCGTAATTAAGGCAGCACGTGTGCCTTTAAAAAAGGTGATCGGATCCATTTTGCCAAATATCCACAACAGCAAAGGCAAGACCACCACACCATGAAAAATCGTGGTGCCCGTGACCACTGCAGCAAACTCTGCCAAACGACTCAGGACTGAAATATCTTCGGTTGCAACCAACTTAGCCAATAAAGCAAAAATCCCCAAAGGTGCCAGTTTCATTACCCAGCCAATCATCAACATCATAATTTCAAAAAATTGCTGACTGAGTTTACGTACCGTTTTAAAGTGCTCCCCGCCTTTGACCAGCGCCACACCCACCAATAAGGCAAATATCACCACTGCCAAAACATTACCCTCGGCAAAAGCTTTAAACGGATTGATTAAGGTGTTTTGAATGAAATTGGTAAAAAACGAAGACGGCGTAAGCGTGTCTGGGCTTTGATGCTGCGCCATAGCATCTTGAAACATCACAATATCTACGCCTTTACCCACTGCAAATAAATGCGCACACGCCAAACCTAAAATTAAAGCCAAAGTCGTGGTGGTGACACAACACGCCAACGTAATTTTCCAGACTCGACTCAATTGCCCTACAGCCTGTAAGTTCGACACACCGACCACAATTGAGCTAAAAATTAGTGGGATCAGCAGCATTTTCAGTAAACCAATAAAAATACTGCTCATTAAACCAATGCCATACAAACTGGCGCTAAAAAATGTGCTGTCTGGAAATAGATTCAGAATAAAACCAAACACCACACCCAAAATTGCGGCAATTAGAATTTGTGTATTGAGGCTCATACGCAATTGAGTTTTTTAATGTGATGTGTGGACTATGCCATGTGGCTGAAATTGAATCGAGTATTATTTTTCTAGCGCACTTTGATTAGGTTCAGATCGTGCTTCAGGATGTAAAAAAGCCGACATGAATGTCGGCTGATGAATGTAGATTTTAAAGGCTATATTTTATTGCGTTTCGATTTCACGTAAACGAATCAAGCCTTCCTGACTGGTGCTACACACCAATTCACCATTTTGCCACATGCGCCCAAAGTTCAAACCACGCGAACTAGTGCTAATGGTGGCTTCCATGTCGTACAGCATCCAGTCATCCACACGGAACGGTTTATGGAAATACATGGCATGGTCAATACTGGCACACTGCAAACTTGGTGATAAATAGCTCAAACCATGCGGACGCAGTGCTGTGGTCATTAACGTGAAGTCTGAATAAAATGCCGCAATTGCCTGATGCAAAGACACTTCATCCACCTCTGGTGAAATGCTGTCATGGGTACGAATGTAGTGCGCATAAACAGGCGCTTCAGGCTGGGGTAAAAAAGGATTGCTCGGGTTAATTGGACGAATTTCAACATGACGATCACGCATAAAACTGGCGCGAACGTTTTCAGGTACAAATTCAACAATATGCTGTTTTAATTCAGCTTCATTTTTTAAAAGTTCAGCGGCGGGATAATTCGGCTCTGAAATTTGATAGTTCAAGCCTTCTTCCAATGGCGCAAACGACACTATTGCCGTAAAAATAGTACGTCCATGCTGAATGGCACGCACCTGACGGCTAGAAAAACTTTTACCATCTCGTAAGCGGTCAACCTCATAAATAATGGGTGCGTTGACATCTCCACCAAACAAGAAATAAGCATGTAAGGAGTGCGCAGGACGATCAGTGGTATAAGATGCAGCACGTAAAGCCTGTCCCAAAACCTGTCCACCAAAAACACGTTTACCCACCAAGTTACGACTGATACCTCGGTAGATATTTTCTTCTAACTTTTCTAAACAAAGAAGTTCAACCAGCTCTTGTGTGAGTGCGTTCATAACTAACCTATGTATGGCGGAAATTGGGGATGCGGGATCGAAGTCGATGAAAAAATAAATCGTCAAAATAAACTGACTATTTTAAGCCTGCTATTTTGCCATAGATTCTGCATCTTTTACCCATCAAAGACTGACCGCTGTGTCACAACTTAGCCGATCAATTTTGCTAAAAATACGATTTTTAACGATAAAATCTAACAATATTCATGCAAATTATCTAAAAATGCAGCGCGATTATTAGATACAATGACGCAAAATAAATTCCCTACTGGCTAGGGACTTAGGTGATGAAGTAGGAGTGAATATGTCCAAGCGTGGTTTTGGTCAAATGTATCGTCAGCTTTCTGGTAAGCTGCTTGACCTTGTGGTGACACCGCATGTTTTGGGTGAAGTCCCTGTCAAGGATGCGCAAAGTGTAGACTCAAATGCCACTCGCACCAAGATAACTTGCTACGTATTGCAAAATCACTCACGCAGCAATGCCTTGGTGGTCGATGGCGAAACACGTCGCTTAAAACTCACGCCTGCGCTTGATCCATTGGTGATGGGTTCACATAAAGAAAAAGCCTCGATTCTGTTTTTACAGCATCACGATGAGAACAACCTACTCAATCCACCACCTTATGCTTTTCCGCCACGCTTGTTACGTTTAATTGAACAATTAGAACAACACCCAGAACTTGATATTGAATTGGTACCTGTGACCGTGTTGTGGGGACGTTCTCCAGATAAAGAGGATTCGTGGTTTAAACTACTGTTTACCGATACGTGGGCAACGCCTGGCACAGTCAAGCAGTTAATGAATATTGGGGTGCATGGTCGTCAGTCTTATTTGGAATTTCACGAGCCACAATCATTACGCGCTTTAATTGAACATGCCAAAACTGAGCATCCGAACCTGTCGCCTGCGACCTTTATTGTTAACACTCTAAATAATTACTTAGATGGACAACGTGAAGTCGTACTTGGCCCAGACTTGTCTGACCGCCGCAATGTCATGCTCAGTCTGATTAAATCTCCCGATGTGCAAGATGCCATTCGTCGTGAAAGTTTACGCAGTAAAATTAGCGTGATTGAAGCCGAGCGTCGTGCGATTGGTTATTTAAATGAAATCGTGTCGGACTACTCTCATGCAGCGGTACGCTTTGCCGATATGGCACTGACCCGCTTATGGACACAATTGTACGATGGCGTGGAAGTGCATAATTTTAGTACCGTGCGCGAACTGGCCAAAGACTATGAAATTATCTATACCCCATGTCACCGCAGTCATATCGACTATTTATTGCTGTCTTATGTGATTTACAAACGCGGCATGATGGTGCCGTACATTGCTGCGGGCGATAACCTGAATATGCCATTTGTAGGTCAATTGCTTCGTGGTGGCGGTGCGTTTTTTATCCGTCGTACTTTCCGTGGCAACGGCTTATACACAACCGTCTTTAAAGAATATTTATTCAGTATTTTGTCGCGTAACACGCCGCTTGAATACTTTATTGAAGGTGGACGTTCACGTACAGGCCGCTTGTTGCCACCAAAGACAGGCATGCTCGCCATGACCATTCACAGTCATTTGCGTGGTCGTGCTAAACCGATTGCTTTTGTGCCAACTTATATTGGTTATGAACGCCTGATGGAAGGTTCAACCTATGTCGGTGAAATGCAAGGCAAGCCAAAAGAATCTGAATCGCTAATGGGCATTTTAAAAACCATGCGCAAGATTGAACGGATTTTTGGCAAGGTGCATGTCAATTTTGGCGAACCTGTGTTTTTAGATGATGTTCTAAAACAACACGATGCCGAACACATCAGCATTGAAAAAAATGATGATCCTATTCCACCACAAGTGTCAGATGCAGTGAATACTTCAGCACATGCGATTTTGGAAAACATTAACCGTGCTGCGGTAATTAACCCGGTATCTTTGTTATCGCTGATTTTACTGGCAACACCAAAACATACCTTGGATGAAGAAATTTGTGTGAAGCAGTTAGACACTTACCGTAATCTGCTCACTGCCCTGCCTTATGATGAGCGCACTCAAGTCACACCATTATCAGGTAAAGAAATTATTGCCTACGGCTTAAAACTCAAACTGATTAAACGAGTGCAGCACGTTTTGGGCGATATTATCGCGATTGAAGACCATCAGGCGGTGTTACTCACCTACTTCCGCAACAATATTTTGCATGCCTTTGTCTTACCATCTTTAATTGCCGCGTTGGTAAAACATAATGGTTCGATTCGCCGTGGCGATTTAATCAACGTCATCCGCACCTTATATCCGTTCCTGAAAGCCGAGTTGTTCTTAAAATGGCAAGATCAGGAACTCAAAGAACGAATTTGTGCCTATGTAGAAGCGTTAATTCAGGCCAAATTGATTTCTGAAGATGCGGAAGGCAACTTAATTTCACCTGCACCAAATAGTGAAGATCACAACCAATTGGTAGTATTGGCTGCACCTGTAATGCAGAGTTTAGAGCGTTATTACATGACGCTGGCGCTGATTACACAACGCGGCTCAGGCAATATTTCGGCACGTCAGGTCGAAGAGTTGAGCCATTTGGTCGGTCAGCGTTTGTCGGTGCTGTATGAATTCAATTCACCTGAATTCTTTGACAAAGCCTTATTCCAAAGCTTTATTAAAGTTTTGACTCAGCAAGGTTATATCAGCACCAACAGTGACAATGCGATTGTGTTTGATGACAACTTTAAAAACGTCGCGCAATACGCCAATTTGGTGTTGGATGATGTGACTTTGCAGATGCTGCAACACATCACCACCTTTAGTGATGAAGAATTGCGTGAGGCTTTGGAGGCACTTGCTGCACAACAAGCGAAGAAACGCTTGAAACGTAAGAAGAAGTAGTTTTCACACAAAAAAGCATAGCGATCTGTATAACAATGGGTCGCTATGCTTTAAATTGAATATAGAACAAAATTTATAGCATTGATAAAATCATCCACCTAAGCGCATTAATTTCTCTTGAATTGCATCACTCACAAATGCATTCAAAGAACTATCTTCCGAAGCTAAAACAGCTTTGCGATGTAACTCAGGACTGATACGAACATTAAATGTTCCCTTGAATGGCTGATCGGGTTTCTTCCCTAATTCTGCACAAGAACCTAAATATCCATCTACCGATTCCTGAAAAGCTTGCTCAAGTGTTTTTAAGGTTTCAGCCTCATAAGTAATAAGATCTCGAATGAACGCCAATTTTCCAAACAACTCACCTGTTTCAAGGTCTGGTTCAATCGTCCCGAGATAACCTTTGTATTTAAAATAACTCATAAAAAACCCTCCTGCTTGAGTGCTTGCTTTACAGCTTTCAATGCCCCACCTTTGATTTCATTTTCAGGGTGAGGTCGATGCAGTAAAATCATGTGCTCGGTTTTGAGGTTTTGACATCCTCCCCCCTTAAAAGAGGGTGATTCCTACAGCTAGACGCTTATGCCCAAGCGCAAGAATGTTTAGAGCTTATATCTCGATCATGAGCTGTACCACAGCTCATGCACTCCCATTCTCTTATTCCAAGATCTGTACTACCTTTGGGACTACTTGAGGTGATCTCACCGCAGCACGAACAGATTTGGGTGGTATAGGCTTCTTGGACTTCTTCAAACAATACGCCTGCGTTCTCGCATTTATACTTGAGCATTGTTTTTAGTG